>JBAUGM010000835.1:0-3605 GCA_049679725.1 Tepidisphaeraceae bacterium | reverse complement strand
ACATTCACGGCCAGATCCTTCGGAGTACCTCAGGATGACGGGTGCATCGATGTTCGAGATTCGTACCCTCCGATCTTCGCCTGGCCGGCGGTGAATTGGGTTTCTTGCCGGAACTCTCATTTCTTCTCCCGGATTTCGCGCGCGGCGGGGTTTTGGCATCGCATCGTAGAATGCCGCGCGTCGCATCGCGTGCGGGAACCTCTCGTCGGATGCGTCTGGCGCGCCGCCGCGCGATGTCAACACCCGTACGCCTTCGGGCAAGGAGCGATTCATGTCATCGTCAATCAAGTTCGCCGCCGGCTTTGCGCTGGCCCTGACCCTCGTCGCTGGATGCGCGAAGGACAAGGACGAGTCCGAGGCCGCAGCGAAGAATGAGGGGCCGCGGCCCAGCTTCTTCGAGGAGAGCAGCGAGACGACCACCGCGACGGTTGAGGCGATCGATCAGGCCACCCGGCAGGTCACGCTGAAGAACAGCGACGGCGAGAGCGTCACGCTCACGGCCGGGCCCGAGGTGGAGAACCTCGCGCAGGTGCGCGTGGGCGACCGGGTGGAGGCGGAGTACTACGAGTCGATCGCGGTGAACGTGAACGCGCCCGGCGCGGCATCCGCCGAGCCGGCGGTCGACGTGCGCCAGGCCGCTGCGCGGACGGCCGAGCCGGGCGAGAAGCCCGCCGGAATCGCCGCCCGGCACGTCACGATCACCGCCACCGTCGAGCGCATCGACCCCGCGAAGCAGACCGTGACCCTGCGCGGCCCGGCGGGGAACCTGCGCACGGTCAAGGTCCCGGATCGCAAGAAGCTCGACGCCCTGAAGGTCGGCGATGTCGCCGCCATCACGTACACCGAGGCGCTGGCCGTGGCGCTGAAGCCGGCGCCGTAGGCGCTTCGGGGGTGATGGACGCGCGCGTTCGGTGCGTCGAAGAGTCACGTCATCCTGAGGCGAGTTTTACGAGCCGAAGGATCTCGGGCTTACGGATCACTCTCGATCCCGAGATCCCTCCGGTCGCCTTGGCTCCCATCGGGATGACGTGCGACGCGACTCGCGACGTTTCATGAGGTGAGGAGCGGGTGTGCGCATCGCCTGCCGCGGTCCTATTTCGACTGCCTGACCTCCCCCGTCATCGGCACGAACATGACGGGGGCGACCGTCCGACGACTGAATCGGCCGTCGGCTTCCCTGGTGATGACCATCAGATCCTGGCCGCTCCCGTCGCCCAGCGGCAACACCAGCCGGCCGCCGGTCGCGAGTTGCTCGAGCAACGGCTGCGGAACCTGCGGCGCGGCGGCGGCGAGGATGATCGCCCGGAACGGCGCCCGCTCCGGCCACCCGCGGTAGCCATCGCCGGCGCGAACTTCCACGGCGTCATATTTGAGATCCTTCAGCCGCTGCTTCGCCTCCGCGGCCAACTCGGGAACGATCTCGATGGAGGAGACGGATGCGCCCATCTCCGCCAGCACCGCCGCCTGGTAGCCCGACCCGGTGCCGATGTCGAGCACGCGGTCACCTAGCTTTGGGTCGGCCAACTGCGTCATGAGCGCGACGATGTACGGCTGCGAAATCGTCTGCCCGGCATTGATGGGAAGCGCGCGGTCTTCGTACGCCCGCCCTTCGTACGCCGCCAGCACGAACCGATGCCGCGGCGCCCGGTCCATCGCCTCCAGCACGCGCTGATTCGTGATGTCGCGCGCCGCGAGCTGCGCGGCCACCATCTCCGCCCGCTCGCGCGCGAACCGTGAATCGACGCTTGTCGTGGTGGCTGCTGCGGCGGCCGTGGTGGTGGTGGGCGTTTCGGATTCGTTCGTTCGACAACCGGCAACGAACACGGACGTGCCGAGGGTCAACTTCGCGATCAGCGCCCGACGGATCCTCATGGCTCACCGCCTCTCGGCTCAACACCGCTTCCCCCGACCATTCTGCCGCGCGCAACAGTTCTTCGCATCGCCTTTCACTCCCCCTTCGCATGTCCTTATCCGGCCGAGGTTTACCAATGTGGCGCTCGTGCACCGTGAAAATATTGTTGCGCCCTGTTGCATCCTGTTGCATCGGCTGTCGTTTCGCGCCGTTTCAACGGTCGCTCCGCGCCATCCGATCCCGGCCGAAAGCGCGACAAGTTGTCGGGGGGCGGTGGCATCAGCCCGCGCGGTCATTATCGCGGCACGATGCGCGTGCCTTGTGCCGTGCGCTCGAAGACGGGCGCCGCCGCGACGAGCTTGTCCAGGCTGCGCTCGCGGTTGCGGGAGGAGCCGATGAGGTACGCCAGCCACGCGAAGCTCACCGCCGACAGCGCGAGTTGGGCGACGTCCATCTCCTTCTTCGCCAGCGTGTTGAACAGCCCGTGCAGGAACATCGGCACGCTGATGATGGCGATGAAGGTGATGGCCCAGTCGAAGTAGTCGTGCTCGGCGTCGAGGTGGTGCTGGTGGCGCTGGAGGAGGATGCCGCAGGAGCCGCTGAGCATGGCGTGGAAGGCGACGCAGGAGAGGAAGCGGACGAAGTAGATCGTCATCGGTTCGATGCCGTTGTAGTAGTTCGAGGCGTAGTGGATGGATTCGGAGACGCCGAAGCCGGCGCCGGAGGCCATGCCCCACAGGCACGCCTCGCGCCAGCCGCAGGGCTGCGGGCGGTAGAGGCGCCAGAGGACGGGGAGGGATTTGATCAGCTCTTCGAAGAGGCCGACGCCGAGGAAGAAGCCGAGCAGGCTTGGGCCGAAGGGGGCGCTGGGGTCGAGGGCGGCCATGTACCAGGCGCCGACGCAGCAGAAGCAGAAGAGGCCGAAGACCTGGATCGCCAGAAGCAGCATCACGCCGAGCGTGCCGGTGAAAAGCCCTGCCAGCAGCAGGTGCAGCGGGCGCGCGGGGAGGCCGGGCAGGGCGAACGTGACGAAGGCGAAGAACAACCCGGCCGAGAGGAGCGCGTAGATCCAGTGGATCCATGCGTATCGGCCGAGCAGGGCGCCGTCGAGCCGGTTGCCGGGGAGGATGTCGAAGACGTCTTCGGGCTCGATCGTTTCCGGGTCGTATTCGCCGAGCTTTTGTTGCAGTTCGGGGCTGGCTTCGACCATGCGCTCGAGGCGGTCGTCGAAGCTGTCGTGATGCTGGAACGTGTGGACGCCGAGCGGAATCATCGCGAGCAGGAGGAGCCAGAAGAGGTAGCCGCGCCAGGAGCGCTCGGCGGCGCCGAGTTCGCCGGCGGGCGCGGCGAGGACGGGGCGGATGCGCGTCGTCGTCGGCTCATGCGCGACCGGTTGCCACACGGGCGGCGACGCGATGGGGGGCGGCGGCGGGGCGGGTTCGTCATCCGCCAGCGCGAACGAAGAGCCTTCCGGCAGCGGGACGAGCAGCTCGCGCTTGCAGGCCGTGCAGCGCACCCAGCGCCCGCCCCAGTCGTCGGGTGTCCGCAGCCGCTTGCCGCACTCGCAGGAGAACGTGATCGCCATGATCGCTGTGCCTCGATGCTATCGGACGTGGGCCGCGGCGCGAAATCGGCGGAACTTCGCCATGACGTTCGCGTCGCGGTTGGTCATAATGTGGGCATGGCGCGGCGAGGAAAGGGAACGGACACGAAGCAGTCGATCGGGCGCGCGGGGAAGCGCGACGTGTCGCCG
>JBAUGM010000834.1:0-1976 GCA_049679725.1 Tepidisphaeraceae bacterium | reverse complement strand
CCTCTCCCCAGCCCTCTCCCCGGGTACGGGGAGAGGGAGTCAGATGCTCGACGTCTTCAACGGGGACGACGCCGTCGGCGCCGTCGGGCATGGGCGCGCCGGTCATGATGGCGAAGGCTTCGCCGGGCGCTAAGTCCCGGTGCGCCGTGGCTTGTTGCCCCGCCGCGATCTCGCCGACGACCGTGAGCGTCGCCTGCGCCTTCGCGGCAACGTCCTCACACCGCACCGCGAACCCATCCATCAGGCTCTTATCGAACGGCGGGTAATCCCGGTCGGCGACAATATCCTGCGCGAGCACCAGCCCATCCGCGTCCGACAACGCGATATCAACCGCGCGCGGCACCACGGCCGCGCGATCGATGATTGCGATCGCTTGCTCGACGGTCAGGAGGTCGCTCACGTCCGGCTCACTCATGGTCGCGGACGCACATTCTAGACGACTAGGCGGAGGGCGACGAGAAGTTCGTGGCACGGTTTTCAACCCGTGCATTTTTGGAAGAACACGTACTAAGAAACTGTCTCAAAAGACCAAGGATTGAAGGAGCCGCTGATGAACGCAGATGAACGCAGATCAGAAAAGGCCCCGCATTGCACTCATCTGCGTTCATCTACGGCTCCCATCGTCCTCTTTTGAGATAGCTTCTTAGCGAAGCGATCTAAATGCCGAAGTTCGATAGCGCAGCGCAGTCCCGGGGATTCTTCTTCGAGGTTTACGTGAGCGGTTTCAGCTTCAGGATCATCTCCACCTCCACTGACGACCCGAGCGGGAGCTGCGCCATGCCCAGCGCCGTGCGCGCGTGCTTCCCCTTGTCACCGAATAGGTCGAGCAGCAGGTTCGTCGCGCCGTGGATGACGAGGTGGTGGTCGGTGAAGTCCGGCTCGCTGTTGACGTACCCGGTCACGCGCAGGACGCGCTCGACGCGGTCGAGCGACCCGACGCGCCCGATCACGCGGCGCAGCCCGTTCGCGGCGCAGAGGGCGGCGTGCTTCGTCGCCTCTTCGACACTGACCTGCGACGGCACCTTTCCCTTGCCGACGAGTGTCTGGCCATCCATCGGGACCTGGCCGGAGACGTAGCACGTCGTGCCGTCGATCGTCAGCGACTCGATGATCTTGCCCTCGGGACCCATCCGACTCAGCGGATAGCCCATCGATTCAAGCTTCTTGTCGAGTTCACCCATCGTCATTTCCTCTGGTCTGGTCATGTCATCCTGAGGTGCTCCGAAGGATCTCACGCTATCGGGCGCCAGAGATCCTTCGGAGTACCTCAGGATGACGGCGCGCGATTCGTCGTCGCGGGCGATCTACGAGATCCTGCCCCGCGCATCGATCGGCAGCCGGTGCAGCTCGCCATTCTCGCGGAGCCACACGGCGTCGTGCAGGTTGACGCAGGGGCAGACGTGGTTGGGGATGACCTCGACGCGCTCGCCGAGCCTGGGGCGCTTGGCGCATTGGGACAGGTCGACTTCGCCGTGCTCCTCGCTCAATCGCACGATCTTCGCGCCGGGGTACTGCACGATGTAGCCATGACCCGAGTCGGGCCGGGGGCCGTTGCGGTCGCTGGTGAGGGTTTTCGTGCCGCCGTCGAGCACGACCTTCTCCGGCACCGCGTCACTGATGACGGTGCAGATCACCTTGGCCGCGACCTCGTCGAGCGTGCACGCGCCGGCGTAGACGGTGTTCATGTCGTTGTAGATGTACGTGCCCGGTCGGATCTCCGTGTACGCGGGAACCAGGTGCGACTGGTACGCCGATGGTGTCGAGCCGCCGGAGACGATCGCCGTATCCAGGCCGTGCTGTTTGAACAGCGCGGCCGCATCCGAGAGGCGCTGGTTCACGAACGTGATCGCCTCGGATTTCTCGTCCGGTGTAAAGCGGAGGTGGCCGGGGAAGGTGAAGAGCCCGTCGAGGCGCAACCCGCCCGTGCGGTCGACGAGTTGCCCCAGCGCCAGCGCTGCCTCGGCCGACTGCACGCC
>JBAUGM010000833.1:0-1823 GCA_049679725.1 Tepidisphaeraceae bacterium | reverse complement strand
GATCGGGAGCGGGCGCCGAGCCGCCGGCCAGCTCCGCCTTCATCTTCTCCAGCTCGCTGTCGACGCCGGAGCCCGTGCTGAGCTGCGCGAGCTGGCGGTCGATGTCGTCCTGACCGTCGCCGAGCTGCGTCAGATCGTCGAAGGCGCCGGCCTTCTCGAGCTCGTCCATCGCGCCCGCTCGGGCACGCATGTTCTCGGTCTTGTCGAGCGCGCGCTGCATCGCGAGACCGACGTCGGCCATCTCCTCGCCGACACCGGTCGCCGCCTCGGAGATCCGCACCTGCGCCTCGGCCGCCGAGTACTGCGCCTTGACGACTTCCTTCTTGGAGCGGAACGCCTCGATCTTCGACTGCAGCTTGGCCTGGTTGTCGACCATCGACTGCTGCTGCTGCTCGAGCTCGGCGACCTGCGTGTCGAGCCCCTGGAGCTCGCTCTGGATCGCGCTCTTGCGCTCCAGCGCCACGCGCGCAAGCTCCTCGTTGCCAGCCGACAGCGCCTGACGCGCCTGCGTGTCGAGCTTGACGACCTGCTGCTCCATCTTCTGCGACTGCAGCTGAAGGCGCTTCTTGGACGTGACCACGTCCGCGAGGCCCTTCTTCACGTTCTGCAGAAGCTCCATCTGCTTCTGGTAGCTGTACTCCAGCGTCTCGGAGGGATCCTCTGCTCTGTCGAGCAGCTTCGAGATCTTCGCCTTGACGACGGTGGAAAAGCGCCCGGACAGGCCGGCCATCAGGATCCTCCTTGGACAGGTTCGTGGATCAGAGGGTCAAGCGTACCGAGCGGCGCTGCGCACGTCAGGGCGGCAAACCCCACCGATGTCCCGTGCGAACGCCTACAGGTTCTCGGGGTGACGCACCTTGAAGCCGCGCGTCGAATACTTGCCGGGGCGCCAGCGGGGGCCGCTCTCGCCCGGACCGCTCGTGTCGAGCCGCAGGCCGGCGATCACCACGAAGGCGTGACCGGGGTTCGTGTAGACCGTGATCCAATCGCCCTTGCCGGCCTCGCCCCACGACATGAACTCGCCCGAGTCGAGCGGCGTGTCGAGCAGGTCGGCGCCGTTGAGCGCGTAGGAGACCGTGCCGGAGCAGTCGTAGCCGCGGGAGACGAAGCTCTGGTGCCCGCCGCCGTAGACGTACGGCTTGTCGAGCAGGTCGTTCGCGGCCCACACCGCCTCCTGCACCTCGATCGGCGCGGCTGCGGGGGCGTAGGCGACGTCGTCTCTGAAGACGGCGCGGCTGCCGGGCACCGTCGGACGGGTCTCCGCGGGCGGCACGTAGCCGAAGCCCGCGCCGCCGGCAGCGCCAACGGGCTGGGCGTCCTGCTGCTGGGACTCCTGGACCTGCGGGGCGGCCGCCGGCGACTTCTTCTTCTTCGCCTTCTTGCCCCTGGGGGATCTGGTCGGCGCTTGGCTCGTGGCGCTCGCTCCACCCGACACCGCGGCTGACGCCGTGGGCACGCAGGTGACCGATACCGCCATGAGACCCAGCGCGAGCAGGGTCCTAACGCGCAACAGCTTCCTCTTTCGTCGGCCTCCGGGGTTAGCTGTCGGGCTGGCGCGGAAAGAGCCGGCGCCTCCCACCCGCGATGCAGTGGGATTAGCCCCAAACGACTTGGGTCCCCCGGTCCAGAGCTTCGGGCGCTGGATTCGGCGTTGGCGGCATCCTAGCGGAACGTCCGGGCGTTACGTCAACCAGTCCGCCCGCTGCATTTCCCGCGAATTGCGGGGTTGCGTCCCCCTCCACGCCTAGGATGCGGTGCCATGTCCCCGTCTCGGCCCCGCCGCTCCGCCCTCCTGCGCGCCTGCGCCCTCACGCTCCTGACAC
>JBAUGM010000832.1:0-3788 GCA_049679725.1 Tepidisphaeraceae bacterium | reverse complement strand
TGCCTCTACGCTCACCGTTCCTGCTCTTCGCAGCCATGGATGAGATGACAGCCGCGCCAAGAATCTTCGCGATCATCGGCCCTACCGCGTCGGGAAAATCCGACCTGGCGATGGCCCTGGCGCGTCGCGTGGGCGGCGAAATCCTCAGCGTCGATTCGATGCAGGTCTACCGCGGGATGGACGTCGGCACCGCCAAGCCATCCGCGCAGGAGCAGCGGGATGTGCGGCATCACCTGATCGACGTCGTCGATCCGGATCAGCCGTTCACCGCAGCGCGGTTCGTCGAGATGGCGGACGGGGTGATGGCGGATGCGCGGAAACGGCACGTCCCGCTGATCGCGGTGGGGGGAACGCCGCTGTACTTCAAGGTGCTGTTCGAGGGGATGTTCGACGGGCCGGGCGCGGACGAGACCGTTCGCGCGAGACTTCGCGCGCTATCGAACGAGGAGTTGCATCGCAGGGTCACTGAAGGTGACCCCGCCGCGGCGGCGCGGATTCATCAGAACGACACGAGGCGTCTCGTCCGCGCGCTGGAGGTGCTGGAACTGACGGGTAAGCCGATCTCCTCGCTGCAGAATGAGTGGGACGCGCCGCAGGCGCGGCACGCCGCGACGTGGATCGGATTGTCGTGGGACCGCGAAATGCTGAACCGCCGCATCAACGCGCGCGTGAAGGCGATGATGGCCGCGGGGTGGATCGAGGAAGTGCGCGCCCTGCTCTCGCGCTACGGCACGCTTTCGAAGACGGCGGCGGAGGCGACGGGCTACGCCGAACTGATCGCGCACGTCGAAGGGAAACTATCCCTCGACGACGCCGCCGAAAAACTCAAGATCGCCACCCGCCAACTCGCGCGGCGGCAGATGAAGTGGTTCAAACGGTTCCCCGAGGTCCTCTGGCTGCCCGGCGAGTCGCCCGTGGACGAGAAGCTCTCGCGGCTGGCCATCGTTTGAATCGCCGGCGTGCTTCCCGTATCGTTCCCCGCTCGCTTTTCCGCAGGAGAATTCGATGAAAATCGCAGTCATGCCCGGCGACGGCGTGGGCAAAGAGGTCGTGGCGGAGGGGTTGAAAGTCCTCAAGGTCGCGGCCAAAAAGTTCGGCTTCACGTACGACACGACCGACTACCCGTTCGGCGCCGAGCACTACCTCAAGACGAAGATCACGCTGCCGGACAGCGCGCTCAAGGAGCTGGCCGCGCACGACGCGATCCTCTTCGGCGCCGTCGGGGCCGACCCGCGCGGCAACGCGCAGATCCCGCAGGGGCTCATCGAGACCGACATCCTGCTCAAGATGCGCTTCGAGCTCGACCAGTACATCAACCTGCGCCCGACGAAGCTCCTGCCCAACGTGCCCACGCCGCTGGCGAACGTGCAGAGCGGCGACATCGACATGGTCATCGTCCGCGAGAACACCGAAGGGCTGTATTGCCAGAACGGCGGCTTCCTCTACAAGAATACGCCGCACGAAGTGGCGAATCAGATCGAGGTGACGACGCGGCACGGCGTCGAGCGCGCCATCCGCTTCGCGTTCGAGTACGCCAAGACATTCGGCCGGAAGAAGGTGACCCTCGTCGCAAAGACGAACGTGCTGCGCTTCGCGCACAACCTCTGGCAGCGGGCGTTCGATGAAGTGGCGAAGGAGTACCCCGCCATCGCCAACGACTATCACCACGTCGACGCGTGCACGATGTACATGGTGACCAAGCCGAAGATCTATGACGTAATCGTGACGACGAATATGTTCGGCGACATCATCACGGACCTCGGCGCCGCCATCCAGGGCGGCATGGGCATGGCCGCCAGTGGGAACATCAACCCCACGCGCCAGACCGCGAGCATGTTCGAGCCCGTCCACGGGTCCGCCCCCGACATCGCCGGCAAGAACTTCGCCAACCCGATCGCGACGTTTCTGAGCGTCGCGATGATGCTCGACTTCCTCGATCAACCCAAGGCCGCCGACGCGATCAACCAGGCGTGCCGGGATGTGGTGGGCGACAAGGCGAACCACACGCGCGATCTGGGCGGCACCGCGAGCACGACGCAGGTGGGCGAAGCGGTGTGCGCGAAGCTGGCGGGATAGGCCGGCAGCGCGCGGCGAGCGCGTCATCCCGAGGGAGCCTGAGCGACCGAGGGATCTCGGGCTCGAGAGCGACCTTCAGACCCGAGATCCTTCGGTCGCTTAGGCTCCCTCAGGATGACGTACGCCTTGCGGGGACGCGGCGACACGGGAGTCGCGCGGGAGTCGCGCGGCGGGAGGGTGATTCTTCCCCGCAGTTTCCCTACTATTGAACCAGATATGGCACCAGCATCCGCACCAGAAAAAGTCGTCATCATCGGTTCCGGACCCGCCGGGTGGACGGCCGCGATTTACGCGGCCCGCGCGAATCTGAGTCCGGTCGTTTACGAGGGCGCGATCAGCGAGGACAACCGCATCCGCGGCACGCTCCCGCTGGGGCAGCTCAACCTCACGACGGAGGTGGAGAATTTCCCCGGGTTTCCTGAAGGCATCATGGGCCCCGAGCTGATGATGAACATGCGCCAGCAGGCCGAGCGGTACGGCGCGCGGATCATCACGGAGGACATCGTCGACGTGGACGTGTCGCGCCGCCCGTTCGTCCTGAAGGACTCGGCCGGCGCGACGGTGGAGGCGCACACGCTCATCATCTCAACCGGCGCCAGTGCCAACTACCTGGGCCTGGACTCCGAGAATCACTACAAGAACCGCGGCGTCAGCGCCTGCGCCGTCTGCGACGGGGCGCTGCCGCGCTTCCGCAACAAGCCGCTCATCGTCGTCGGCGGCGGTGACTCGGCCGCGGAGGAGGGGACCTATCTGACCAAGTTCGCCAGCGTCGTCCACCTCGTCCACCGCCGCGACAGCTTGAGCAAGGCCAGCCCGATCATGGCCGACCGAATCTTGAGCAACACGAAGGTGAAACCCGTCTGGAACAGCGTCGTCGAGGAAGTGATCGGTGACGACGAGCGCGGCATGACCGGCGCGCGCATCAAGAACCTGAAGGACGGCACGGAGCACGTGCTCGAAGCCCCCGGCATGTTCCTGGCGATCGGCCACACGCCCAACACGCAGTTCCTCCGCGGAAAGCTGGAACTCGACGAGAAGGGGTTCATCGTCCTGAGCGACCCGTTCCGCACGACAACGAGCGTCGAAGGCGTCTTCGCCGCGGGAGACGTGGCGGATCCGATCTACAAGCAGGCGATCACCGCGGCGGGGATGGGCTGCAAGGCGGCGCTGGACGCCGAACGGTGGCTGGCGGCGAAGGGCGTGCACTGACCCGTTCCGCCGCTTGCGGCGTCGCGGACGAACGCGTGTCGATCCGCGAAGCCGCAAGCGGCGAGAAGCGCGCCCCGCGCGATCAATCGAGCGAGGTGCGCCGGATTGGGACGACGATGGCGGCACAATCCTACACGTTTCCCAAATCCCACCGCCTCGGCGGGCGGTTGCGGTTCGCCGCCGTGTTCGACGCCAAGATGCGCGAATCGCGCGGGCCGTTGAACGCCTACGCACTGCCCAACGACCTCGGCCACCCGCGGCTGGGGATCTCGATTTCTCGCCGGGTGGGCACGGCGCCGAAGCGTAACCGCATCAAGCGACTGCTCCGCGAATCGTTCCGGCTGATGCAGCACGACCTCCCACACGGCTATGATTTCGTCATCGTCGTCCGCCCGCACGCGACGCTGATGCTGGCGGAGTATCAGAAGCTGTTGTCAGCGATGTTCCTGAAATTGCACCGGACGTGGGGGAAGCGGAACGCCATGGAGTCGTCATCCTGAGGT
>JBAUGM010000831.1:0-6798 GCA_049679725.1 Tepidisphaeraceae bacterium | reverse complement strand
CCTCTCCCCTGCCCTCTCCCCGGAGTACCGGGAAGAGGGAGCAGGTTACTTCGCGCGCGGCAGGTGCAAAGGCTTCTTTGCCTCAAGTGTCGCTGACGCGCCACCTTTCATCTTCACCGTCATCGGCATCGGCGCGCCCGGCCTCTTCGTCGGCGTGATCGTGACCTGGTCCTTCGCCGCCGTGATGTCGAGCACCGCGTCGTGGAGCTGAATGCCGGTGATCGTCAGGCTCGGCCAATCACTCGGCAGGCGCGGGTCGATCGTGAAGCCGCCCGGCGTGGGTTGGAACCCCATGAACCCGTAGAGCATCACCTGCGGCACGAGCACGCTCTCCATGAATTCCGCGTCGAGCCCGAGCCCGCCGGCGGTGTTGTTGCCCTGCATCGTGCCGCGGGAGGGATCTTTGTAGTACGCGCGGTAGCCCCCTTCGGCCTGCACTTGGTCGAACCATGTGAGGATCGCGCGCAAGCGTGTCCACGCGTCGTCGGGGCCGCGCGTCGACAGGCGGGCCATCAGGTCGTGGTAGCTCCAGCCGAGCACGGCGCCGCCGTCCTGCACCTGGCCGCCCCAGGGGATGTGTTCGGGGTTGGACCAGGCCCAGAAGTAGTAGCCGACGTTGCGCTTGGTCGTGGAGCGCGGGCCGAAGCGCCAGTGGTAGATGTCGGCGCCGGTCGAGGTGTCGCCCGTGATGGTGCGTTCCCCGCTGAGCCAGGAGAGGATCGATTTCGCCTGCACATCCGTCGTGAAGCCGTGGTAGATCGCTTCGGTGTTGAGGAACGTGAAGCCGTAATCGTGCGCGACGCCGTCGCGGTCGATCGCGCTGACGAATCGGCCGGTCGATGCGTTCCAGAACCGCTCGCCGGCGTGAGATTTCACCTCGGCCGCGTGCGCGCGGAGGTCGGCGGGGTCGAACGCGCTGCTTCCGACTCCCTCTCCTCGTACTCGGGGAGAGGGTTGGGGAGAGGGGCCGGCGGCGGAGCCAGCATCAATCGCGGAGGAGTGCGGCGTCTGCTCTGCCCCCGCTCCCCTGCCCTCTCCCCGGGTACGGGGAGAGGGAGCAACATCTGGCACGCTCCACTCCGCGTGCTCGGCGACCGCCTGCTCGAGGTCCGCCAGGTCGCGCAGCGCGTCGTAGTGGTAGATCGTCGCCAGCGCGTCCTCGCCGCCGAAGGGCATCAGGTCCCAGTAATTGCTGCCGATGCCCTCGCCCGCGTGGATCGTCTTCCTGCCGGCCTCGTCGACGCGCACGCCGCTGATTCCCTCGTGCCCGACCCATGGCGTGAAGACGAGCTTGCGCTGCCGCGTCTGGAACTCCTCCATCGCGTAGCGCATCGCGGTGCGCGCGCGGCCCATGTTCTTCTGCAGGAACGGGACGTCGCGCGTCCAGTTGAAGTACGACGCGACGCCGCGAACGTAGTTGGAGTTGTTGATGTTATGACGCGTGTCGTAGGCGGTGTGAAGCGACTTGACGACGATCGTCGCGCCCGGCGCGGCGCCGTCGAACCCGATGCGAAGGGCGGTGATCGTCTCATCCGGCCCGAGCAGCTTGTAGAGCGGGATCATCGTGCGCACTTCGCCGGCCCCGTGCGCGGGCGCGAAGGTGGCGCGGCGCTGGGGCGTGAACTGTGGTGACGATTTCGTCGTCCATTCGACGTAGCACGTTGCCCCCTCCAGCCCGGTGGCGCGCCAGTTGAGCCGCAGGAACGGCGCGTGGCGGAATCCCACCGAGACCGGCGGCGGCTGGAGCGTGGCGCGGGAGGAGTCGAGCTTGACGTTCCAGCCGAGTTTCTCGACGGGGCCGCTCGTTGCGCCGATGAGCGTCCACCCGTCCGGGGTGGCCAGCGCGGGCGGCTCGTACCCGCCGACGCCGGTGCCGACGAAATGCCATCCGGTTCCCGCCCCCTGATGCCACAGGGGGAACGGCCAACCATTCGCGTGGGCCGTGCCGTCGTGCTGGTGCGTGGAGACGTACCCCTCGGCATCGATGTGCCGGCCCGACAGCGCCGCCGCCCAGCGCTCGCGCATGCGCAGCCTGTCGCCGCTCGCGGGCCAGAGCGTGGCCGGCGGGAGCCACTCGTCCCACAGCGTCGCCATGGGGCCGTTGTTCCTGTAGTGCAGCCAGTAGAGGTTGCGGAGCGACGTCATCGCCCGCTCATGACCGGGGACGATGAACTGTGGGAAATCCGCATCCGGCTCGATCGGCGCCGCGGCGAGCAGCGGCGCGACGCACGCGAGGAGGGCGAAGAAAGCGAGAGCGATGAGGCGAGGCACGTGGTGAAGCTCCTGTGTGAGGACTTCACTACCTACCGTGCCGGCGAGCGTTCGTTTTCCGCCACAAGCTGCTAAATAGGCGTGCCGGCGATTCACGCGCGGCGAATGCGCAGGAGCATGTACTTCTTCTGGCTCGCGAAGACGGCGGGGTCGATGACCTTGAGGTTGTCGTCGATCACCCCGTCGATCTGCTCGAACAATCCCTGGAGCACGTAGTGCAGCGCCGGCTGCTTCACGCGGAGCTTGAGGTCGGCGAACTTCAGCAGCGGCAGCCCGAACTGCGTCGCCCACATGTGGGCTGCGCGCAGGGTCGGCAGGATGTTTGGCGTGATGTCGCGCTCGTAGTCCATCGCCCAGCCGGTGTCGCGCAGGCGCGACGTGAACTCTTCCCAGCGGTGCCCGGATTTCTCCGCCGCCCCCGCGCCGATGCGGAAGTAGTCGCACGCGATCCACCGCCCGCCGGGTTTGAGGATGCGTTCGAGCAGCGGCAGCGCGCGATCGAGTTTGAGGTACTGGAGCGATTCGGACGTGAACACCGTGCCGTAGCGCCCGGCGTGTTCTTCGGGGTTCGGCAGCTCCTCGAACTTGCACCGGATGAGCGGGATCTGCGGATACTCCTTGCCGATGTGGCCCGCCTGCAGCCGGTCGGGCGTGAGGGCCGTCGGGTGGAAACCGTGGTCGAGGAGCAGTTTCGACATCGCCCCCATCCCGCACCCCACGTCAAGCACCGCCGATCCCTTGTCCTCCGCCAGCTCGACGAGCAGCTCGGCGTAGCGGCGCTGGGCGCGCTCGATCTCCGCCAGGCTGATCTCGCGCGGGGCGCGGTCGACGTCGTCGAAGTAGCCGTAGTGCAGGTACCCGCCGGGCAGGATTTGCGACAGCAGCGCGAGCTGCGCGTCGTCGTGCGCCTTCTTGTTCGTCTTGCGCCCGCGCTGGAGCTTGATCGCCCTGACCAGGTGTCCCGGGTGCAGCACGCGCTTGGCGATGCTCCTGGTCACCGCCCCCGCCTTGAGCTTGCGCGGACGGGTGCGCGGCGGCGACGGATGGGCGGGAGACGGGCGCGATGGGTGTGCTTCTTTGGGCATAAAACCTCGGCTCCGCCGCGGGATGCGCAGAGTAGTTGAGGCGGGCGGAACTTTCTACTTAAGCGTCCTCCGCGTCCAGTGAGACGTCCGGCGGGAGCTCGTCGGGCAAATCGGGTCGTGGCTGGAGGATCGGGAGGCTCGGGAGCGACGTGAGCGGCATCTCGCCGACCTCGCGCTGCGCCACGGACGCGCCGGTGGCGGGGTCGCTAAACCAACCCCGCCGCTGGTGTGCTTCTTTTGTGACCGAGGCCGGATCCTTCTTCGGCTTGCGCTGCGCCGGGGGGCGTCGTCCGGACTTCACGTCCTCTTCCAGTTGGCTCTTACGCCGCAGGATGTGATGGTAGTGCTGCGCGAACCGGTGCGCCTCATCGCGCAGGTACTGGAGCATCTTCAGTCCCACGTTGTTCCGCGCCAGCCGGATCGGTTCGCTCCGAGCCTGCGTGTAGACCAGTTCCTCCTTCTTCGCCAACGAGATGACCATCGGCGGCTTCACGTCCATCGTTTTGAACACGTCCATCGCCGCGTGAAGCTGCCCGAGGCCGCCATCGATGACGATCACGTCGGGGTAGAGCTCGTTGTTGCTCCCGGCCTCGTGATACCGTCGCGAGACGACTTCCTGAATCGAGAGGTAATCGTTGTTCCCCTGCCCGTGCTTGATCTTGTACCGCCGGTACGCGTCCTTGAACGGCTTGCCGTCGATGAAGCACACCTTGCTGCCGACCATCTCCCCGCCCTGGAGGTGCGCGATGTCGATGCACTCCACGATCCGCGGCGGCTCCGTCAGCCCCAGCGCATCCTGCAGCGCCGCCACACCCTCCTGCGGGTTGATGACGAACGACTCGGGCTGCCAGTATTCCTGCTCGCCCTTGCGCGCCCGCGCCCCCAGCGCGTTCAGCGCCTTGATCTCGTCGCGCAGCTTGGCGGCGCGCTCGAAGTTCATCTCGCGGCTCGCCTCGATCATCTCCTTCTCGAGATCGCGCAGGACGCACTTCTTGTCGCCGTCGAGGAAGCGAAGCAGCCGCGTGACGTCCTCGCGGTACGGCTCCTTCGGGATCTTCGCGGCGCACGGCGCGGTGCACTGGTTGATCGCGTACAGCAGGCATGGGCGGAAAAACCGCCGACTGTCGTCCGCCTCGCTGATCTCCAGGTGACAGGTGCGGAACTTGAACGCCTTCTGCAGGTGCGTGACGGCTTCCTTCAGTTGGTAGACGCTCGTGAACGGGCCGTAGAGTTTGACGCCCCTGGTTTTCGGCTCGCGCGTGACGTAGACGCCGGGGAACTCTTCGCCGGTCGTGACCATCAGGTACGGGAAGGTCTTGTCGTCGAGCAATCGCGCGTTGAAGCGCGGCTGGATGTCCTTGATAAGCCGGTTCTCGGCCAGCAGCGCTTCGACTTCCGACTCGGTCTGGATCACCTCGAAATCGACGACGACATCACGCAGTGGCGCTTTCTTGAAATCGAGTTTGGTGGAAGGAAGAAAATAGCTGCAAACGCGATCGCGCAGCGAGGCCGACTTGCCCACGTAGATGACGCGGCCTTTGTCATCCTTCATCAGGTAGACGCCGGGCGCCTTGGGCAGGGCCTTGGCTTTCTCGTTGAGTCGAAGCAGGCGCTCGTCCATGCCGTCCTGTGCAACAGAGCAGTGATACGCCGGAAACCGGTGAATTGTTGGCGGGAAATGGCGGGAATGCCACTCACAAGCGCGCGAGCCCTTCACTCGGGTGTAACTTCTGCTTGTGGCCGATCGATCGTGAGATGTCATCCTGAGGTACTCCGAAGGATCTGGCTTCACCGACGGATCAGCTGGATCCTTCGGAGTCCCTCAGGATGACAAGCTGGCCCCCCCCTTGCAGGGTGCAACCCTCTCCCCCGAGTACGTGGGAGAGGGAGGGCGCAACGTGTCGCGATGCAGATTCTGCTCGCGTATATGCGTCCCCCTAACTGGACATTGCGGAAACTTCTCTTGTGTGAGTGCGTCACAACCGTTCGTCCGTCCAACCCCGGAGGTCGTCATGCTGGCCCGCACGCGTCGAGACGTCGGCTTCACCCTCGTCGAACTGCTCGTCGTCATCATCATCATGGCGGTGATCGTCGCCGTGCTATTGCCGTCGCTGAGCAAGGCGCGGAAGCATGCGCTGGACCGCAAGATGGCGCGTGATACGACGGGTGCGGCGCAGGCCAATCAGTACGCGGCGCGCGGTCCCGCGTCGCCGGAGGCAATCGCGGCACGGCCCAGGCGCCCGCTGGCGCGCGTGCAGACCTTTTCCGCCGACGTCACGCTCACGCCGCGGCTTTCCGTCGGCACCGTCGAGCCCGAGTCGATCTACGAGGCCAAGTTCGCCGCCAAACTCGAGGCGATGAGCGATGGTGACGCCCCCGGCGAGCGCGAGCTGCGCCTTCCGCTCCCGCCGCAGATCATTTCGCTCGCCAACCTCTCCGTCACCGTCAACGGCGAGCCGAGCGAATCGGTCACGCTCGACGGCGACGCCCTCGTCTGGCACGGCCCGCTCCCCGCGGGCGACACCGCGGCGATGAGCGTCGAATACACCGCCGTCGGGCGCGGGCTCTATTCGCTCGAGACGCCGCCGTCGAAGATCCTCGACCGGTTCCAGCTCAACCTCACCGCCAGCGGCTCGGACGTCCGCATCCTCCACCTGTCGATGCAGCCGACGGGCCTCTCGCGCCAATCGAACCAGACGACCTACACCTGGGACTACCCGCGGCTGATGTTCGGCCGGCCCATCGTGCTCGACGTGCTCGGCATCGCGCCGATCGACCGGCTGGGTGAGCTGAGCTGGCTGGGGCCGCTGAGTGTGGTGTTTTACGGGCTCGTGCTGGGATTGGTCGCGCATGCGTACGACGTGCGGCAGTTCGACCGTTGGATGCTGCTGCTCGTGATCGGCACGTTCACCGCCGCGTTCCCGCTGATGTACTTCGCGCAGGAGTTCATGGGGCTCACCGCCGCGATGCTCGTCTCGGCCGGCACGGTGTTGTTCGTGATCGCGGCGCGAACGTTGTCGATCATGGGGCTGCGCCTCGGGCTCGCCGGCGCGATGTTCCCCGCCGCGCTGATCATGACGGCCACCCTCGTGGCCGCGGTGCGCCCGCAGTTGCAGGGCATCCTGCTGACGGGAATGTCGCTGGGGCTCTTCCTCGTCGCAATGACGCTCGCGCCGCGTTTGGGGATGAAGCGGATCGAGATACCCGCGCCGACGGGCGGCGCTGAGCCGATGCCGACGTAAGTCCTTTTGCGCGAACGTCGTGACAAACGCGCAAAAGGACTTACGGCAAAATCGGATTTCCGAAGATTTTTTCGCGCGGTTTTTCGGGGCTTTTCGCGCGATCGCGGAATCGTCGTGCGCGATTGTCACGATAAACGCGCACGGTTCGCCTGTGTCGATAGGCGCGCACCCGATTGAAGCGCGCCCCTTGGTGCGATCGG
>JBAUGM010000830.1:0-2308 GCA_049679725.1 Tepidisphaeraceae bacterium | reverse complement strand
CAGGAAAGCTCCAAACCCTCGTGACGTGCTTTCCGCCGTTTGCACCTTTTCCGAGTTTCTTCGTTGGAGCTTGCTTGGAACTTGGATCTTGGTTCCTGGAACTTCGCTCGCAGAACGTTCTCGGCGGTATATTGCTCATCAATGCCCACCGAGCCCGACCGTCACCGCCGGTTTGCGACGACGCGCTGGAGCCTCGTCACCGCCGCGTCTGCTGGAGGAGATCAGGCGCGGGCGGCGCTGGCGGAGTTGTGCGAGCTGTACTGGTACCCGCTCTACGCGTTCGTCCGCAGGCAAGGCGTCGACGCCGACGCGGCCTCCGACCTGACGCAGGGGTTCTTCGCCCGCTTCATCGAGCTCGAATCCGTCCGCTCCGCGCGACAGGACCGCGGCCGATTCCGCTCCTACCTGCTCGGCGCGGTCAAACACTTCCTCGCCAACGAGCGCCAACACGCCAAGGCGCAGAAGCGCGGCGGCGACAAGACGATCCTCTCCTTCGACCCGCACGACGCCGAGACGCGCTACCAGCGCGAGCCCGCACACGACCTGACGCCGGAGCACATCTTCGAGCGCCGCTGGGCGCTGCTGCTGATCGAGCGGACGCTGGATCAACTCGGCAATGAGATGACCGCGCGCGGAAAATCGAAGGAGTTCGAACGCCTCCGCCCGTTCCTCGTCGCCGACGCATCGGGCGATTCGTACCGTGACGCGGCCACCGAGTTGGGGCTTTCAGAAGGCGCGGTCAAGGTGCTGATCCACCGGTTGCGCCGTCGCTTCCGCGATCACCTGCGCGGCGCGATCGCCGAAACCGTCGCCTCCCCCGCCGACATCGACGACGAGATCCGGCACTTGTTCACGTGCCTGGCGCGATAGCGCTTGCCCAAAGCGCCAACCGTGCGCGATTGTCACGACAAATGCGCAAAACGACTTACGACAAAATCGGCTGAGAGCAGATTTTTTTTGAAGCGTTTTTCGGGGCTTTTGGCGAACGCTCAGGAACGTGATGCGCGATCGTCATGACAAGTGCGCACGGATCACCATCGGATACGGATCAGGTTTGAATCGCGCGCTCTGATCCCTTCTCCCGGTACTCCGGGAGAAGGTTAGGATGAGGGTGATTTCGAGTGCGAACGGTTTTCGCAATCCGAAATCACCCTCACCCCTCCCTCTCCCGGAATACCGGGAGAGGGGGCAAGAGGGCGCGCCCCAATCTCGAAGGCATCAGGCTCTTTGAAAACCGAAGTCGGGGCACGACCGACACCTGTGGTCGGGCGCGCCGGAATGTGCGGAGATGTTCACGAATGTGCGGGAATGTTCAGCGCAAATGCGAATGTGCGGAACGAAGCCAATTCGCGTGACCATGGATGACGAGGCGCGCCGGGGTGGGGAATCCCCGGGACTGCGCTGCGCTACGCCCCGGGGCGTGGCGCAGGGAGCTGTGCGACCGGAGCAGCCCCGGGGATCGGGGTAGCACGGTCCGTTGACGCCCGTTGACCCCCGTTTACCTCTGTTGACCTGGGTTTACCGTTTCGCGTCGCGCGCAAAACGAACCCAATCGAGTCAGCGGCGCGAAAAACGGTAACTTTTCCCGCTCGGCGCGTCAGTTCCTCCTGAAGGTCGTTTTTCGGGAGGCGGCGAATGGCAAGCGAACTGGTCGTGGCGTTCTTTCTCCCCGCGTTTTCGCTCGTCGGCGGGGTCTTCCTAACGGTGCTGGCGATTATCATGCTGAGCGGCAGTCAAGGGCATACCCATCGATGACGAGCGCGGAACGGGACATGGAAGAAGACGTGAAGGCAAAATGCGCGGGTTGCGGGACGGACGTCCCGCCCGATGCGCCGCTGGGTTTGTGCCCGGCATGCCTGTTGAAGCGGGCGATGGCGGCGCCGACCGCCGACGGCCGCTCCTCCGCCGGCGGGTGGATCGGGGGGTTCGACCCGCCGCCGGTCGAGCAGCTGGCGCCGCTGTTCCCGCAGCTCCAAGTCCTCGAGCTCATCGGTCGCGGCGGGATGGGCGCGGTCTACAAGGCGCGACAGATCCACCTCGACCGCTTCGTCGCGATCAAGATCCTGCCGACGAGCATCGCCGACGATGCGACGTTCGCCGAGCGCTTCGCGCGCGAGGCGCGTTCGCTGGCGCGTTTGAGTCATGCGAACGTCGTGACCGTCCACGACTTCGGCCGCGCGGGACCGTTCTTCTACTTCATCATGGAGTTCGTCGACGGCGCGAATCTCCGCCAAGCGCTGCTCGCCAAGACGCTCGAGCCGAAGCAGGCGCTGGCGATCGTCCCGCAGATCTGCGACGCGCTGCAGTA
>JBAUGM010000829.1:0-1664 GCA_049679725.1 Tepidisphaeraceae bacterium | reverse complement strand
TGCGTGCCCTCGCTGCGATGCCCCGGTCGCGCTCGGCGGGCCGGTCTCCCCGGCCGACCCGCTCGGCTGCCCCTTCTGCGGTCACGACGGCGCGGTGCGGGACTTCCTCTCCCTTGCCGCGCCGACGCGGCCGACGCGTGTCGTCGTGCGGATCGTCCATCGGACGGCGCGCGTTGAATTAGACGATTAAGACGCCTATCGTCAGAGTATTCTCATCGCGCTGCTGAGCTGGAGTGCGACGCCGGAGAGGTTTCCAGTGCCGGCGCAGATCGGTGCCGGCGAGGCGATGAGTCTGTTCGCTAGCAGCGTCTTCGTGTTGCCGCCCTGGGCTATTAGGTAGCCGACGGTGCCGCTGTATAGGCAGTTCATCCCCATCGCCGTGATCGAGAACGCCACGTTCATCGTGAATAGGGCGCCCGCGATCAGCGGTAGCGTGCCTAGCGTCGAGGTCAGCTCGATCTCCCAGCCGAACCCTAGGGCGGCGGTCGGTAGCGGAGTAAGCGTCACACCGGCCGGACAGTTGAAGCCGGCCAGCGATGCGGCGCCGATGCCCGGTCTGGGGAGCGGTAGGACTATCGGATTTAGGATCACTAGTTGAGTGGTCCAGGTGCAGGTTCCCAGCGGCGTCGTGATCGTGATCGGTCTATTGACACCCACGACGCTTGGGGTCACGGTTATGGCTGCAGCGGTGCTGGTCGCAACGGCGAGCAACAGCAGCGCAAGCGTGCTCCCGATGAGCAGACGGCGCATGACGATCTCCTTCTCGTGGTGACGTGTGCGAGCCGGAGATGGCCGGATCGCGCCTTATGGTCAGTAATTTAGCCGAATGACGAACTTTCGTCAACGCCGCGGTTGTGCCACTTCGTGTGTGATGGGATCGTCTCCCGGTCGTAGATTGTCCAAAGCACCCCGCGTGAGAAAGGCCGCCGTGAGACGCCGTTTCAGCCGCATGATCGTCGTGGCCCTCTTCGGGTCGGTGCTGTTCGCCGTGCCCGCGCTCGCGCTCGCGGTGACCCCCGTCGGTCCGGGCGAGCAGCCCGACCCGCAGATCCGCGACGGCAGCGCGCAGCGCGAGTTGGACGCCGCGCGGGAGCGGTGGCGTGAGTACGCCGCGGCGTCGTATCGGATGCGCGTGCGCGTCCAGTGCTTCTGCCCGCAGGAGATCACGAGGCCGCGCATGCTGATCGTCCGCAGCGGCCACCCCGTCGGGCCGATACCGGCGCATCTGCGCCCGTACGCCACGGTCCCGCGGCTGTTTGCCCGCATCCAGGACGCGATCGACGGCAGCGTGGCCCAGCTGACGACCGAGTACGGCCGCCACGGCCTCCCGCGGACGATCTACGTCGACCGCAGCTTCGCGATCGCCGACGAGGAGCGCGCCGTCGGCGTCGACCGGTTCAGACGGCGCTAGGCGCGACAGGGGATGGAGGCGGGGGGAATCGAACCCCCAACTCCGCCTTGCAAAGGCGGCGTGTTCCCGTTAGCACTACGCCCCCGGGACCGACTGAACTGTAGCCGGGAGCGGGGGTCAGAGGACGCCGAGCGCGAGCAGGAGCGCGACGGCGAGGACGCCGACGAGGGCGATCGCGGTCGTCCAGGCGATCGCGGCGGCGGTCAGCCTCAGGTCCAGGCCGGTGCGGTGGGCGACGAGCACGGTGTTCACG
>JBAUGM010000828.1:0-7342 GCA_049679725.1 Tepidisphaeraceae bacterium | reverse complement strand
GGGTGGGCTTCTTCGTTATCGCGCTAGCTGGAACGTCAACACACCTGGACGCGCCCCGGAAGCGGGGCCGCTAAACATGGAGTGCGCGCGTGTGCGTTGCGTCATCGTTCGTCGCGTCGGCGCCGCCGCGCCCATGTTGTGAACGCCAACCCGATCGCCGCCAGTGCCGACGGCTCAGGCACGGACGGGAGCGCGCCGTCGTAGAGTTGGAAGTTCAGGTTGTCGATCGCCAGGCACATCCCCGTGCCGACCACGACCTTGTCGAACGCGACGATGTTCAACTGCTCGGCCGTGATCGGCTGGATGCGGTTGGCGGAGTTGTCGCCGAAGACGATCGTCGGGTCGTAGAAGGGGCTGGCGGGCGTGATGAATTCGTCGAACCCGACGCGCGCGATTTCGACGCCGCGCAGGTGGAACGCGATGAAGCCGATCTCGTCGCCGGGCTCGACGTCGACCAAATCCAGGCCGAACGTCCGGTGCGGCGCCGCAAAGTCCAGCTCGAGCTGCCCGGCCAACCCGAGGGCGGGCGTGCTGCCCTGGTCGTCGGGGTGATCGAGCAGGCCGTCGCGGTTCAGGTCGATGTCGTTCTCGGCGACGATGAGGATCTTCCAGAGCCGCGTCGACGACGGGATGTTGCCGACGTTCCACGGGTCCTCGAGATCGTGATCGTCCGTCTGCGAGCGACCGGAGTCGAACGCCACGGCGAGGTCGGGCCCGCCCTGGAAGTTGACGGCGCTGAACACGACCCCCTTGGAGAGCAGGTAGTCGTCGGTGATGACCTGACCGTGCTTGCGCGAGTCGAAGTTGATGGTCGCCGCGTTAGACGTGGCCGCTGCAAGCGTGAGGGACAAGCCGAATGCGGAACAGGCCGCCGCACGAAGGGAGAACAACATGAATACCCCAGGAAACGAATCTTCACCGGCGCGATCGGACGCAGTGGGTGCACACTGCGACATCCCCCCTGACGACGTGCGATCGAGCGCGAAAGTACACAAGGCAGGCCGAGCCCGCCATCGAGCGCGTACTATAGTGATGTGAGTGACGTGGATGACAAGGGTTTTATTAAGTCGGCAAAGATTGGTAATCGCGCTCGTGACCTTGGAGAAAGCTTGCGGATTGAACGGCCGGGGGAATTTGCGCGTGATCGTGATGCGGATCGACCGCGCGAGCGCGCGGGCTGGGCGGTGTGGTTCGGTCGCTTCGCGTTCTCGTTCCTGATCCTCGGCGCCGTCGCGACGATCGAAGGGTGGAAAGCGCAGCAGCACGGAGACAGCGCGGCGCGAGCGACGCTTCTGTTTGCGCTCGCCGCGGTCGGGTTCGCGCTCGGGTTCGCGGCGATGCGCATCCGGCATCGACGGCGATGAAGTGCTTCGTATTGCGCTAGACGTTTGCCCCGCAAATTCCTAGCATTCGCACGCTTCCCACGGCGTGAGCAAAACGTGCGAAACGACTACGACATCATCGTGATCGGCGGTGGCCACGCGGGCGCGGAGGCGGCGTGGGCGGCGTCGCGCCTCGGGGCGTCTGTTGCGCTGGTCACGCTCGACCCCGCGCGCATCGGCCAGATGTCCTGCAATCCCGCCATCGGCGGGCTCGCCAAGGGCCAGATGGTCCGCGAGATCGACGCCCTCGGCGGTCTCATGGGCCACGCCATCGACAACACCGGCATCCAGTTCCGCATGCTCAACCGGTCCAAGGGACCGGCGGTGTGGGGTCCCCGCGCCCAGGCGGACAAGTACAAGTACGCGATCGAGGTGCAGCGCCTCCTGTCGACGTGCCCCAACCTCGAGATCGTTCGGGGTGAAGTCGCGGAGATCGAAACGGAAGATGACAAGGAGACAAGAGGACAAGATGACAAGGTGAAGGACGATGCTTCCTCATCCCCTCACCTTGTCATCCCCTCATCTTGTCATCGTGTCACGAGCATCGAGCTTGTGGATGGCAGGCGCCTCTCCTGTCGCGCCGCCATCGTCACCACCGGCACCTTCCTCCGCGCCCTCATGCACACGGGTGAGCACAAGACCGAAGGCGGCCGCGTCGGTGAAGCCACCGCCCGTGGCCTCTCCGGTTGCCTCGCCCGTCTCGGCCTCGAGCTCGGCCGCCTCAAGACCGGCACGCCCCCTCGCCTCGACCGCAAGACGATCGACTTCTCGAAGTTCCAAGAGCAGCCCGGCGACGATGAGCCCGCGCCGTTCTCGTTTCTCAACGAGTACGCAGAGGGAATAAATAGCTCCCGTCCCTATTTAATTCCGCCCCATTTGATCCCTGAATCAAGCATGGATGCGGGATCACAGAGGAACGAATTAAATAGGGACGGGAGCTATTTATTTCCCGAGTACGACTCCGGAAGAACCCGCGGCGGCCTGCGGCGAGCTCAGTCGAGTCGAGCCGCTGGGCTCCCGTTGGCGGACGGGGCGTGGTCTCCTCCTTTGAAGCAGGTCCATTGTTGGATCGGCGCGACGAACGCTGCGATCCACGACGTCATCCGCGCGAATTTGCATCGCGCGCCGATGTATTCGGGCCAGATCGCCTCCACCGGCCCGCGCTACTGCCCCAGCATCGAGGACAAAGTCGTGCGGTTCGCCGAGAAGCAGAGCCATCACATCTTCCTCGAGCCCGAAGGCCTCGACACCGACGAGATCTACTGCAACGGCATCAGCACCTCGCTGCCCGCCGACGTGCAGGCGGAGATGATCGCGCTGATCCCGGGGTTGGAAAACGCGACGATCCTCCGCCACGGGTACGCGGTGGAGTACGACATGGTCTGGCCGACGCAGATCCGCTCGACGCTGGAGACGAAGCGGGTGGCGGGGCTGTTCCTCGCGGGGCAGATCAACGGGACGAGCGGGTACGAGGAGGCGGGGGCGCAGGGGCTTGTCGCGGGGATCAACGCGGCGCGGCTGGCGATGGGGCTGCCGACCGATTTCGTCCTGCGTCGCGATCAGGCGTACATCGGCGTGCTCGTCGACGACCTCGTGACCAAGCCGCCGACCGAGCCGTATCGGATGTTCACGTCGCGCGCCGAGCACCGGCTGCACCTGCGCAGCGACAACGCCGACGAGCGGCTCACGCCGGTGGGGCGGGAGATCGGGTTGGTGGACGATGCGCGGTGGGAGCGTTTCGCCGCACGTCGCGACGCGATCGCCAACGTCACGACGCTCCTGCGCGAGCAGAAGCTCGACGGCGCAACCGCGTTCGACTGGCTCCGCCGCTCCGAGACGGATTGGGCGAGCCTGGCGTCGCGCGTTCCCGCGATGGCGTCCGCCGCGCCCGCTGTCGGCCGCGCGGTCGAGATCCGCGTGAAGTACGAGGGCTACATCGCCCGCCAGGACCGGCAGATCGCGCGTTTCGCGCAGCTTGAGACGAAGCTCATCCCCCACGCGATCGACTACACCTCGGTCATGGGCCTGCGCAACGAGGCGCGGCAGAAGTTCACGACCTTCACCCCGCGCAGCCTCGGGCAGGCGCTGCGCATCAGCGGGATCACGCCCGCGGACGTCACGGTGCTCGCGATTCACCTGGATCGGAAGCGTTGACTGAACAAGCTCCGCCGCAAGCCCGTGGTGGCGAGCGCGTGACGGCATCGCATGATTCCGCTCAATCAGTGGAATCTGCGTCCGGTTGCGGCGTAGCATGCCCAAGCGGGTACAGCGACGGACCGACGCATGAGCGACGAGAGCGCCACCACCATCACACCCCTCGACCCCGAATTCTTCACCGCCGGCCGCGGGCCGTGGCAGGAGCGGCTGGCGTTCGTCGTCGAGATGATGCGCGAGATGAGCCGCCAGACCGATCCGCAGGAGATGGTCAAGGCGTACGGACGATTCATGGACCGCATCCTCGAGGCCGACCGCTTCGTGTCGATCTCGCGGCGCGATTTGGCGGCGCCGTGGTACCGCATCACGCGATCGGACCTGACCGACCCGAACGAATCGATCAACCCATGGAAAGAGCGCGATCGGTTGCCGCTGCACGACCGCGGCCTGCTTTCCGAGCTGATCTACGGGGACGAGCCGCGCATCATCGACGACCTCAGCGGCCTCGTCGCGCCCGACGACCCCGCCGCGGCGCAGTTTGACGGCATGCGCTCGCTGCTGGCGATCCCGAACTACGACAACGGCGTGGCGCAGAACATGGTCGTCATGATGATGGGTCGGCCGAGCGCGTTCCGCCCCGATTCGCTGCCCGAGCGCGTGTGGATGAGCAACCTGTTCGGCCGGGGGACGCAGAACCTCGTGCTGCGCGACGAAATTCAAAAAGCCTACGACGCCGTGGACCGCGAACTGCAAGTCGTGGCCGACATCCAGCGCTCGCTGCTGCCGACGGAGCTGCCGACGATCCCGACGCTGGAACTGGCGGCGCATTACCAGACGTCGACCCGCGCGGGCGGGGACTATTACGACTTCTTCCCGATGCCCGACGGGCGGTGGGGCATCCTCATCGCCGATGTCAGCGGTCACGGCACGCCGGCGGCGGTGATGATGGCGGTGACGCACAGCATCGCGCACATGCACAACGGCCCGCCCGATCCGCCGAGCGAGCTGCTCGGGTTCATCAACCGCCACCTGGCCGCGCGGTACACGAACGGCACGGGGTCGTTCGTCACCGCGTTCTACGGCATCTACGACCCGAAGACGCGACAGCTCACCTACGCCAGCGGCGGGCACCCGGTCATGCGCATCCGCCGGGACGGATCCGTCGGCCCGCTCGATGCGCCGCGGCGCTTCCCGCTGGGCATCGAACCCGACGAAGTGTACGCCGACGCGACGATCACATTCGCCCCCGGCGACCTGCTCGTGCTCTACACGGATGGGATCACCGAAGCCAAGAGCGTCGACAAGAGCGACCTGTTCGGCCAGGATCGGCTCGACGACGTCCTGCGCGCCAGCGACGACGGCGCGAAGTCCGTTATCCACGACGTGCTCGAGGCCGTCGACGCCTACAGCGGCTACCGCGCGCCCGACGATGATCGCACGTTGCTTGTCGCCAAGGTAAGCTAGGCGACATGAGCATTCGCCACTTGCAGTGCCTGTCCATCTGTCATCCTGAGGTACTCCGAAGGATCTCGCTTCGAACGAAGGGGCCCTCACCTTTTTGGCTAGATCCTTCGGAGTACCTCAGGATGACAGCGATGCTGTTGCTCGCTGTGGTGGCGGGGTGCAGTTCGGCAGCGGCGCAGAAGCAACCCGCCGCGTCTCCTGCGGTTGTGGCGGCGGCGACGCCGTCACCGCGTTACGATCTCCTCCTCCGCCACGGCCAGATCGTCGACGGCTCCGGCAACCCCTGGTTCTACGGCGACGTCGCCATCAGCGACGGCAAGATCGCGGCGATCGGTTCGTTGTCGGACGCCAAGGCCGATCGCGTGATCGACGCCTCCGGTCTCGTGATCGCCCCCGGCTTCATCGATGTCCACACGCACGTCGACGCCGACCTGTACCGCCAGCCCTTGGCCGAGAATTTCATCCGCGACGGCGTGACGACGATCGTCACCGGCAACTGCGGCGGCAGCGTGGGCGACGTCGGCAGCTACCTCGCCCGCCTCGACGGCCGCACGACGCTCAACGTCTCCACGCTGTACGGACATAACACGATCCTCCGCGCGCTCAAGGGCGACAAGGCCGGCGACCTGACGGACGCGCAGATGGCCGAGGGCAAGGCGATGGTCACCCGCGCGATGACCGACGGCGCGGTCGGCATGTCCACGGGGCTGATCTACATCCCGGGGCAGTGGAGCAAGACCGAGGAGATCATCGAGCTCCAGAAGTCCGCCGCGGCGCGCGGCGGGATCTACGTCAGCCACATGCGCGACGAGGGCAGCCGAATCCTTTCGGCCATCGACGAGGCGTTGCGCATCGGCAAGGAAGCCAACTGCCGCGTGCAGGTCTCGCACTTCAAGCTGCCGACCGACGTCGCCAAGCGCATCGGCGGGAGCGACGCGACGCTGCAGAAGGTGATCGATGCCCGCGCAGCCGGTCAGGAAGTGTGGGTCGACCAGTACCCCTACACCGCGTCCAGCACCGGTATCACCACGCTGCTGCCCGAGTCGATCCTCGAGAACGGCGGCGACGAGGCGAAAAAAGTGCTCTCCACGGAAGCGGGCGTCGCCAAGGCGATGGCCGCGATGCGCGAGAACCACGAAGTCCGCCGCGGTCGCAAGCACTTCGGCTACGCCGTCATCGCCGGCAGCCGCGCCTACCCGGAGTACGCGGGCAAGAGCATCCTGGAGGTCACGCAGATCGAAAAGGCAAAGGCCAACGGCGGGGCCGAGTTGCTGACGAGCACTACGCAGCCGTCATCAGCGACGAGCGTCACGATGGAAGATCAGTACCGCACGATCATCGACATCTACCTCAAGGGCGGCGCGCAGATGGTCTTTCACACGATGGACGAGACCGAGGTCGAGAACATCATGCGCAGCCCGCTCGTCTCGATCTGCTCCGACAGCGGCGTCCGCGCATTCGGCTCCGGCGTTCCGCACCCGCGCGGCTATGGCAGCAACTGCCGCGTGCTCGGGCACTATGTGCGCGAGCGAAAAGTCATTCCGCTGGAAGAAGCGATCCGCAAGATGACGTCGATGCCGGCGTTGGCGTTCCGGTTTGCAGATCGCGGGCTGCTGCGCGATGGGTACGCCGCGGACCTGACCGTGTTCGACCCGAAGACGGTGACGGACAAGGCGACGTTCGAGCGGCCGCACCAGTATTCGGAGGGCGTGGCCTACGTGATCGTAAACGGGCGGGTCGTGATGGAGGACGGGAAGATGACCGGGACGCTGTCGGGCGGGCCGATCTACGGGCCGGGATGGGACGGGACGGTGAAGACGCCGGCGACGACGAGAGACGCGCCGACTACATCACCGGCGAGCTAGACTAGAAGCGGGGGATTCGCAGGCGGGTGATCCTGCGGTTGAGGCGCTGGATGTTGAGGCCCAGCAGTCGCGCTGCGGCGGCCTTGCAGAAGTTCGTCCGGCGGAGCGCTTCGACGATGAGGCGGCGCTCGATGACTTCCAGGCACAGGTCACTGGCCGCTGCCGCGCGCTCCGCTTCGAGCACGCTGAAGTGGTGCGGCAGATCGGTGACCTCGACGTACGGTGAGATCGCCAGCACGTGCGCCTGCTCCATCACGTTCGCGACCTCGCGCACGTTGCCCGGCCAGTCGTACGCGCGCAGGGCGGCGGCCGCGTCGGGCGCGAGCTGCTTGATCGGCTCGTCGTACAGCTCCGCCTGCACTCGCAGGAAGTGTCGCGCCAGCGGCAGCACGTCCTCGCGGCGCTCGCGCAGCGGCGGGAGGCGCAGCGTGACGACGTTGAGCCGGAAATACAGGTCCTGGCGGAACGCGCCGGCGC
>JBAUGM010000827.1:0-2192 GCA_049679725.1 Tepidisphaeraceae bacterium | reverse complement strand
AAACTGAATAGTCCGCGAGCGTCTTCACAGATTCACACCACAGGGTTCGACCCTCCGGAGGTTGAGTTGTCGTATTCACGCCTTCCGCGCGTTCGCAACGCCGTCGTCCGTCGCCCGTCCAGCTGTGCCGGGATTCCCCCCGCGCCGGCGCCGCGCGGGATCTTCGAGCCGCTCGAAGCCCGCGCGATGTTCACCGTGTCGCTCGGCAGCGACGGGTGGACCGACATCGCCCCCAGCGCCGACACCCGCGTCGTCTACGTCTCCAACTCCGGCGGCAGCGATTCGAACAACGGGCTCTCATCGAACGCGCCGGTCAAGACGATCGCCAAGGCGCGCACCCTCGTGCGCAGCGGCTCGCCCGACTGGATGCTGCTCAAGCGCGGCGACGAGTGGTCGGAGAACCTCGACAAATGGAACCGCTCCGGCCGCAGCGAGGAGGAGCCGATGCTCATCAGCGCGTACGGCTCCGGCGAACGCCCGCTTCTCAAGACGGGCAGCTCCGTCGGCTTCAAGAACTCCGGCCAGGTTTCGCACCTGGCGATCATCGGCATCCACTTCCACGCCCACACGCGCGACACCGACAGCTCCAGCTACAACGGGACCACCGCGGGCGGCTATGGCTTCCACAGCATGGGCCGGCTCGACGACGTGCTCGTCGAAGACACGGTCTTCGATGATTACAAGTACAACCTGAGCGTCACCGGCTACGACGCGAGGATCACCGACTTCGAGCTCCGCCGATCGATCGTCACCGATGCCTGGAGCGACGACGGCAAGAGCCAGGGCATGTACGTACACAAGGTGGACGGCCTGCTGCTCGAGGGGAACGTCTTCGACCACAACGGCTGGAACACCGCCGTCGCCGGCGCGAAGGCGACGATCTTCAGCCACGGCATTTACATGTCGTCGGACAACAGCAACGTCGTCGTGCGCGAGAACATCATCGCGGACTCGGCGAGCCACGGGGTGCAGGCGCGCAGCGGCGGGGTGATCGAGAACAACCTGTTCCTCCGCAACCCGATCAACCTGCTGTTCGGGGGCGGCTCGCCGACGGTCAAGCCGGGGGGCGTCAGCGGGCGCATCACCGGCAACGTCATCCTCGACAGCCGCGACATCAACGGATCGAATCGCGGCAACGCGATCGACCTGGCCAACATCGCGGACGTCGTCGTCGCGAACAACATCATCGCCGCCGACACCCACCGACACGCCGCCGCCATCAACTTCGGCACCACCGCCGACGCGGCTAACGTCAGCGAGGCCGTCGGCATCAATGACCTGACCTTCCGCGACAACATCATCTACGACTGGTACAGCAGCTTCAGCCTGTCCAGCCAGTTCAAGGCCGGCGGGAGCGGGAACCTGAGCGTCAACAACCTCACGATCGAGGACAACGATTTCCAACTGGGCGGCATGGCGCGGCTCATGCGCCTGGGCACGGGCAAGAGCGGCGAGATCGACGTGTCGGGCAACCGGTACGACAACTACGACAACTTCCCGTCCTCCGGCTGGTTCCTGCTGGGCAACACGACGACGTCGTTCAGTTCGTGGAAGTCGAACGTCGAGCCGACGGCGGAGATGGTCGAGATCCCCTACGCCGACCCGGGACGGTCGATCGCCACGTACAACGCGTCGATCGGCGGCACGGCGGCGTTCTCGACGTTCATCAGCGAGGCCGCCGACCAGGCGCAGGGAAGCTTCGACGCCCGCTACAGCGCCGCCGCCGTCATCAACTACGTGCGCAAGGGGTTTGCCGAGGGCGGCGTCGTGCCCGGCGGCTTGCTGCCCTTGCCCGGCAAGGGAAGCCTACCCGGCGAGGTCGACCCCGACCCGGATCCCGATCCCGGTACCGACACCTCCGCCCCCTCCGCGCCGGGCACGCTCCGCGCCACCGGCGCCAGCGACACGACGGTCGACATGAACTGGATCGCGTCCATCGACAACGTCGGCGTCGCCGGGTACGACATCTACCGCGGCGGCCAGAAGATCGCGACCGTCAGCGGCTCAACCACGTCCTACACCGACACGGGTCTGAACCCGTCCACGGCGTACCTCTACACCATGCGAGCGTTCGACGCCGCGGGCAACGTCTCGTCCTCGAGCAATTCAGACACCGGGACCACGCTCGCGGGCTCCGGCAACCCGACCGACACGGCGGCGCCGACCGCGCCCGGCACGCTCCGCGCCACGGG
>JBAUGM010000826.1:0-4637 GCA_049679725.1 Tepidisphaeraceae bacterium | reverse complement strand
CCGCCGGCGGAGTCCCGGCGCGCCGGGAGATTGCTCGGGCGAGACGCCCAAGCCACGCTCATCGTGCGCCGTCGCGATCACCGACGACACGTCCGCGATCGTGAAGTTGAACCGCACGCGCGCCACGCTCGGATTTCCCGAGTCGTCCCAGATCCGTCCGGGGTTGATCTGTAACTGATACACGCCCGGCGGCTGCGCGCCCTTCACGCGGACGAGCAGCTCCGTCCCCTCCGGCGAGTCGGTCGCGAGGAACGACCACCGCTCGCGCGGGATAGCTGTGCCGTCGATCGCGTTGCGCAGCAGCACGTCGCGCCGCGTGAGCGTGCCAAACAGGTTGTCGTTGAAGGTGATCCGCACTTCGGATGGCGCGCCCTGCGTGAATGTCGCGTCTGTCGCCGCGGGCGGCGTGTTGTCGGCGATCCAGGTGAACAGGTTCACCGCGAGCTGCCGGTTGTCGAACCGCGTGATGTCCGAGCCGCGGCCGTTGTCGTTGAAGAAGGTGTTGCGATCGAAATAGGTCGCGACGCGCCCGTCGCCGACCGTCGCGAGCACGAGGGCCGCGTCGCGATTGGTGACGGGGCGCAGCGAACCCGGGTCGCCGTTATTGTTGCGCGTCTGCGTGCGCGCGCCGACGACGCGGGTGATCGTTACGCCCGCCGGCGGCGTTTGGGGCACGACGACGGGGCTGACGCCTTCACCATCAAATTCATCCACACCGATCAGCACCGGATGATCCGCCGCCGCGAAGTCGCCGCCCGTGCGGGTGAGCGAGTAAACGCCATTGTCCTGGTTGACGGTCAGCCCGAAGCGGTCGAGGAACTGTTGGTCCGACGTCGGCGCGTCCGCCCAGTTCGATCCGAAGTTCGCATCGGAGATGAACAACGCCCCGCCGCCGCCCTTCACGTAGTTCTCGATCGCGTCGATCGACGGTTTCGCGTATCGCGCGTTGTTCGACGCGAAGACGATCGCGGCGTACTTCGTCAGGTCGAGTTCCTCGAACCGAATGGGCCGGCCGTCGACGAAGCCGGTCGCCGGCGCATTCGCGCCTTTCGGTTCGATCATCTGCTCGACGACGAACCCCTCATCCCGCAGCGCCTGCGCGAGCGTCCCCCACCCGGTGTTCTGGCTTGCGGTCGACGCGTCGTTGATGTCGGCGAGTTGGAGATTCCTCGCGCCGGCTTCGCTCGCCTCGAGGAACCCGCCGGAGCGCGTCGCCCCACGGATGAAGAGGATCGTGTCCGCGAACAGCACTCGACGTTCGAGAAGCTCGCAGCAGCTACTTGCACGGGATCGAAACATGTGACGCTCCATCGCTCGAATTGATGTGTGGAGACTAAACAACGACCCCGCCGGTGCGAACGCCGTTTCAGAATTCGCTGCGAAACCGTATTCTTACGCCAATGCTGAGAGCGCTTGCAGGGACAGTGTGTGCGGTAGCGTGCATGGCGGCTTCCCCGATCTTTCCGGAACTTCGCACCCCCCCGGCCACCATGCCGGCCGACGCGCCCTCCCCCGCGGCGATCGTGGTCGGCGACCTGAAGGCTTGGGACGCCCGTCGAGCCGAGATCCGCCAGGCCTGGGAGAAGATCCTCGGCCCGATGCCCGCGCAGGTGCCGCTCGATGTCGAGATCGTCTCGCGCGAGGAGTTGGACGACCACTCGCGCCTGCTCCTGCGCTACCGCAACGACGCGACGTCGACCAATGATGCATACCTCCTCGTCCCCCGCGGCCTCGAAGGAAAACGTCCCGGCGTCGTCTGCTTCCACCCGACGAGCAAGACCAGCCTGAAAGACACGGTGGGCCTGGCGAACCGCGAAGGCGTCCATCACGCACTGCACCTCGTTCGCCGGGGATACGTCTGCATCGCGCCGCGCAACTACCTGTGGGCCGTCGAAGGTCGATCCTGGCAGCAGGCGGCGAAGGACGCGAAGAAAGACGGGCCGTACACGACCGGCATGGCGAAGATGCTCTTCGACGCGATGCGCGCCGTCGACGTGCTCATCGAGCGCCCCGAAGTCGACGCCGCGCGCATCGGCGCGATCGGCCATAGCCTCGGCGGCAAGGAGGCGCTTTACCTCCCTGCGTTCGATGAGCGCGTCGTCGCCTCGATCAGCTGCGAGGGCGGCGTCGGCCTGCCGCTGAGCAATTGGGACGCCGACTGGTACCTTGGCAAGCAGATCAAGGCGCCGGGTTTCTCACGCGACAACCACGAGGTGATGGCGCTGATCGCGCCGCGCGCGATCCTGATCGTGGGCGGCGAGAGCGCCGACGGCGCGCAGAGTTGGCCCTACGTCGAAGCCGCCCTGCCCGTGTGGCGTCTCTACGGCGACCCCCCCGACGGCGCGGTCGATCGCGTCGGCCTGCTCCGCCACGACGAGAAGCACAACTTTCCCTCCCCCGGCCCCAAGCGCGAGCTGGCGTATGGGTGGCTCGATCACTGGCTGAAGCCGTGAGCGCGCCATCGAGGGCCTCATTCGTTGGAGGTGCGTCGTGATCGATGTGAAGCCCCGGCTGGTCGTCGCGCTGCTTGCGTCAATCGCGCTCGACGGATGCGATCGGTCACCGACTCTGCAAGCGACGCCACCGACCAAGCCCGAGCGGCCGCCGCGCTTCGTGCAGGTGAAACGGGTGATTCAGTCCGTTCAACCGAGGTCCGCCGCGACGACGAGCCCCAGCGGCGCCATCGAGTGGGACACCGTCGACCTGGACGTCCCGCAAGACGTCCGCCACCAGTTCACGCGCATGACCGGCCATCCGTTTCCGGACGTCCAAGTCCAACTGACGGGACTCAGCGGCAGGCCGAAGCTGGTTGCCGTCGGCCCAACAACCTCTCGGGTCGTCGGCGCTGAAACGTACAAGCTCGTGCTGAAAGAGATGTCTCAGGAACGACGCAAGGGCAAGCGTGGCTTCAGCGGCTGGATCATCTTGAAGGCGACGGACATGGAGTACGCCACGTTCTTCATCTCCTCCTGGCCCGACCCGCGTCCGGCCACAACCCCAGACGAGGCGCCGACGCCGATGGATGCATCCATCCCCGTGGAGATCACCTGGAGCGGCCCGCACGCGCGCGACAAGCTCGGCAGGCAAGCCGGTCCCGCCACGCAGCGCGCTACACCAGATCGCACGCCTCCGGCGGCATCCAGTGACGCTCCTTCCCCTTCCACTTGACGTTGCAACCGATCGGGTTGGTCACCTCGACCGTGGGCCGCTTGCCCGCGAGCAGCGCATCCACCGCGTCGCGCAGCTCGCGCGTCGTCTCCTTGCCCGGGGTGCGCGGGTTGTCGTCCATCCGCCCCGTGTACCGCAGCTTCCGATCACCATCGAACACGTAATAGTGCGGCGTGCGCAGCGCCCCGTACTTCAGCGCCACGTCCTGCGAGTCATCCCGCACGTAGGCGAACGGAAATCCTTTCTCCGCCGCGCGCCGCCGCATGTGCTCGAACGAATCGGTGGGATGGCCCTCGGTTTCATTCGAGTTGATCGCGATCATCACCACGCCCTTCGGCTTGTAATCCTTGGCGAACGCGATCATCCGATCCTCGCTGCCGATGACGAACGGGCAGTGGTTGCAGGAGAACACGACGACCAGGAGCTTCGCGTCCTTGAACGTCGCGAGCGAGTAATTCTTGCCGTCCGTGCCCGCGAGGTTGAAGTTGGGGGCGGGTTGATTGAGTTGAAGCGTGAAAGCCATGCCCGATCTCCTCATTTCTCATTCACCGCAGAGGCGCAGAGTGCGCAGAGGAAAGCAAGCGCCCCATGCTTCGGCCTCTCTTCTCTGCGTCCTCTGCGCCTCTGCGGTAAATCTCGTGTTTCTTACGAACTCTTTAGCGCTCACGTCCCATGCTTGATGTGATGGTTCGTGAACGCCAGCGCGATGCCGTACAGCGTGAGGTCCGGCGCGATCGCGTGGACGAGTTCCCAGTTCTCAAAGAGCTTGGGCGCGTCCCCGCCGGTCGCGATGATGTCGGGCCAAAAGCCGAGTTCCGTTGCGTAGTTCTCCGCCAGCTCCTTCACCAGGCCGCGGATGCCGTGGTAGACGCCCATGCGAATGGCGTCCTGCGTGTTCTTGCCGAACGGGGACTTGGGGACGTCCAGCGTGACGCGCGGGAGCTTGGCGGTCTTGTCGTGCAGGGCGTCGAGTTGCACCGACGCGCCGGGCGCGATCGCACCGCCGAGGAAGTCGCCGGTGTCGTTGCAGACGTCGACGGTGACGGCCGTGCCCGCGTCGACGACGACGCAGGCCTTGCCCATCTGCTCGTAAGCGGCGGCGACGTTCAGCACGCGGTCGACGCCGGTCTCGGCGGGCTCGTCGGTCAGCACCTTGATGGGCAAGTCGATGTCGCGTCCGACCCACTGCACCTTCTCGCCCGTCGCCTGCTCGACGGCGTGCTCGAGCGGTTCGATCAGCGGCGGGTTGACCGTCGCCCCCGCGACGGCGGCGCTATCCAGCTCCGCGATCTTCTCCCACGCCTCCTTGATGCGAGCGGGCCATTCGCTTCGCTGATCGTGAGCGACCCGGCTGACGTACGTCAGCTCCCCCGCCACGAACACGCCGATCGCCAGCCGGGAGTTGCCGGCGTTGAGTACCAGGAGGTTGATGTCCATCTCGCGTAGTGTAGTTCGGGAGCAATGGGGAG
>JBAUGM010000825.1:0-5402 GCA_049679725.1 Tepidisphaeraceae bacterium | reverse complement strand
TCTCCCCCGCCCTCTCCCCGGAGTACCGGGAAGAGGGAGTGAGTAGTCTCACGTCGCGCCCGCCAGGGCCCTCACCGCGGCGGCGTCGCGTGTCGTCAAGTCCGGATACTCCGCATCGCTTCCCACGTCCGGCCTTCGCTTCCAACTCCGCGCGCACGCACCGTACGTCTCTCGACGATCGATCACCTTCACGCGGACGGCCGGACCTTCCGCCCCCTTCTCCGCGAACGTGTGGAACCCGGCGCCGACAAGGTCGGCCAGGTCCACGCCGTACTCCGCAAGCCGTCGCCGAAGGTCGTCGTCGTCGACCTCGTACACGACCTCGGCGTCCAGCGCCTTGTTCAGCCCCGCGTTCTTCTTCAGCGCGTCGAGCTGGCCGAGCGCATCGTCGCGCAGCTCCATGAGCAGCTTCCACTCCGCGACCTGCGCTTCATCCGGCGCGTCCGACGATTGAGGGAACAGCGCGAGGTGGATGGACTGCATCGTCGATTCGTCGCCTGGGCGGTGGCCGATCTGCTCCCACGCCTCGTCGGCGGTGAACGGGATCATCGGGGCAAGCAGCTTCGTCAGCGCGATGACCATCCGGTGCATGACGGTCTGCGCGCGTCGCCGCAGGGGCGAATCGGGCAACTCGCAGTAGAGCCGGTCCTTCATCGCGTTGCCGTAGATCGAGCTGACCTGCACGGAGCAGAAGTCGTGCAGCAGGCGGAACGCGCGGTGGAAGTGGTAGTCGTCGTACGCCAAAACCGTGTCGCGGACCAGCGTGTCTAGCTCGGCCAGCGCCCAGCCGTCGAGGCTGCGCGGCGGGATCTCCTGCGCGTGCTGCTTGGGGTCGAAGTCGTACAGGTTCGACAGCAGGTAACGCAGCGTGTTGCGGATCTTGCGGTACTTGTCGCCGAACTCCTGGATCATCTTCGGGCTGGCGGGGATGTCGCCCTCGTAGTCCATGGAGCAGCACCACAGCCGCAGCAGGTCGGCGCCGTGGCGCTCGATCTCCTGCGTGACCGTCACGTACTCCTTGTCGCTCTTGCTCACCTTCGTGCCGTCCGGCTTCACCGCGAACCCGTGGGTCAATACCTGCTTGAACGGCGGCTGCCCGGTCGCGCCCAAACTCGCGAGGAGCGAGAGCTGGAACCAGAGCCGGTGCTGGTCGGAGCCTTCGAGGTACAGGTCGGACGGGAACGAAAGCTCCGAGCAATCGTGCAGCACCGCGTGCCACGATGTCCCGCTGTCGAGGCCAACGTCGAACGTGTCCTGCTCCTTGCGCAGCTCATCCGGCTTGAAGCCGGGCGGGTACCGGAAATCCGCGCCGAGCAGCTCGGCGGGCGTGAGCGTGAGCCACGCATCGCTGCCCTTCTCGCGAAAGTGCTTCGCGACGGCGCGGACGGACTCCGGCGTGAGCAGCACGTCGCCGGCGGGATTGTAGAACACCGGAATCGGCAAGCCCCAGAACCGCTGGCGCGAGATGGACCAGTCGGGCCTTCCTTCGATCATCCCCTTCAACCGATGCGCGCCCCACTCGGGGATGAACCGTGTCTCGCCCACGGCCCGGAGCGCGCGATCGCGCATCGTCTTCGGCTCGGTTCCCACCGGCTCCGTGCTGGCGACGTACGGCTTGTCGACCGCGACGAACCACTGCTCGGCCGCGCGCTGAATGACCGGCGTCTTGCTCCGCCAGTCGTGTGGGTAGCTGTGCGTGATGGTCTCGGTGTCGAACATCGCGCCGCTGTCCTGAAGCCGCTTCACGATGATCGGATTCGCTTCCCACACGCTCAGCCCGCGCAGCCATGCGGGGGCGGTGTCGTCGAATCGCCCGTTGCCCAGCACCGGGCAATACGGCGGCAGCCCCGCGGCCTGCCCGGTCGCGTAGTCCTCCACGCCGTGACCCGGCGCCGTGTGCACAAGGCCCGTGCCATCCGTCGTCGTCACGTACATCGCGGGAAGCAGCTTGCCGGTGCGTTCGATGAACGGGTGCTGATATTCGAGGCCGGACTCAAGCAACTCTTTGCCCGAGAGCGTCTTGAGCACTTCATGTCGCTCGACGCCGCGCCGGCCTTCGAAGACACGCTTGACGAGGTCTTCCGCAACGACGCCGAGCTTTCCCGGCACGCCGGGCGTGGGCGTGTAGCGGACGATCGCGTACTGCACTTCCGGGTTGGCGGCGATCGCGAGGTTCGCGGGCAGCGTCCATGGCGTCGTCGTCCAGACGAGGAACTTCAGCGGCTCGCCGCCGGCGCCGAGCCGCTTGCCCGCATCGGCATCGACGGCGGCGAACTCGACGAACACGCTCGGGTCGGAAACGTCCTTGTACTCCAGCTCGTGCTCGGCCAGCGCCGTCTGGTTCGTCGTGCTCCATGGCACCGGGCGGAGCTTCTTGAACACCAGCCCCGCCTCGACGAACTTCGCGAAGACTTCGAGCTGCGACGCCTCGTACAACGGCGACATCGTCGTGTAAGGCCGATCCCACCAGCCGAAGATCCCCAGCCGCTTGAACTGCTCGCGCTGGATGTCGATGTACTTCTGCGCGTACGCCTGGCAGGCCTTGCGCACGTCGGTCGGCGACATCTGGCGGAACTTGGGGCCGAGCTCCTGCTGAATCTTGTGCTCGATCGGCAAGCCGTGGCAATCCCAGCCGGGGCTGTACGGAGAGAAGAACCCCTGCATCGTGCGGACGCGATTGACGACGTCCTTGAGGGTCTTGTTGATCAGGTGGCCGATGTGGATGTCGCCGTTGGCGAAGGGCGGGCCGTCGTGGAGGATCCACTTTGCGCCGTTGGCGCGGGCGGCCATGATCTTTTCGTAGAGCCGCCCCTCCTGCCACGTCGCCAGCCGCTTGGGCTCGTTCTGCACGAGCTTGGCCTCCATGGGGAAGGCGGTTTGAGGCAGGTTGAGGGTCTGCTTGTAGCTCTTCTTGTCGGACTTGTCGGGCTTGTCGTTTGCCATGGTGTACGGACGCTCACGGACTCGAGCATCTGTCATTCTGAGGTACTCCGAAGGATCTCGCCGCGAGGATGAGCGCTCTCATACTCGGCGAGATCCTTCCGGAGTGCCTCAGGATGACAGGTCAAGAGCCGCCGCGCATCAGCGTGCGGGCGGCTAAGAGGCGGCAACTGTAGCCGAATCCGTTGCGGGCTGCGAGAGTCCCATCTCGGGCTCGATGAGTTCCGCGCCGTCCTGCAACCGGATGCGCTTCCACCCCCCGCGCTGGAAGCGCATGAGGAGGAAGACGCCGAGGATGGCGGCGAAGATCGTCGCCAGCGTCCACGGCCCGACCACGCCGTACGCCGGCGCGTACCGCGCCGCCAGCGCCCCGCCGCCCACAACGATCGTCCACACGAGCCCCGCCTGCACGATGGCGGGCACGAGCGTGTCGCCCGCGCCGCGCAGCGCGCTGACGTAGGTGAGGAACATCGCGTCGAAGATCTGGTAGATCGCGACGAAGAGCATCAGCAGCGCGCCGATCCGCTGAATCTCCGGATCGGATGAGAAGATCGACATCAGCTCGTACCGCCAGACGAACAGCACGATCCCCGCCGCCACCATGTAGACGGCACAGACGGCGAACCCCAGGTGCGCCCGGCGCTCCGCCAGGTCCGGCCGGCCCATGCCGATGTACTTGCCGACCAGCGCCGTCACCGCCGACCCGACGCCGACGGCGGGCATGAAGCAGACGTGCATGTACGCGAACGCGAAGCTGTTGGCGCTGAGCGCCGGCGTGCCGAACGTCGCGACGATCACGTTCATGAAGACGGTCCACGCGGCGATGTCGCAGACGAGCTGAAACCCCGCCGGCACCCCGACGCGCAGGAGCTGGCGCATCATCGCCCAGCGCAGCCGCCAGTCGTGCGTCCCGTGCGCCCGCGCGAACGCGGGGCGCATGACGAACGCGGCCATCACGATCAGCTCGACGAACACGCCCGCGTTGGTCCCCCACGCCGCGCCGGCGACGCCGAGCTTGGGGAACCCCCAGTTGCCGAAGATCAGCGCCCAGTTGCAGAGGAAGTCGATGAACACGCCGAGCAGCGTCCCGACGAACACGATGCCCGGGCGGTGCAGCCCGAGGAGGAACTGGCCCAGCGCCATCGTCGCCAGCTTCGCCCAGCCCGCGAGCGAGAGGACGCGCAGGTATTCCGCCTCGTGCACGACGACGGCCGGCTCGTGGCCCATGCGCAGGAACAGCGCGTCGGCGATCGGGTAGAGCGCCAGCGTGAGCGTGCCGAACGCCGCCCCCCACCACACGCCCTGCCACATGTACCGCCCGGTGACGGCGATCTCACCGCGGCCGAAGCTCTGGCTGACGAGCGTGTTGACGACGAAGAGCACGCCGAAGCCGAACCCCAGCACGCAGAAGAACGCGAGCCCCGCCGTGCCCGCGGCCGTCGCTTCCAGATGCCCGACTTTCGCGAGCATCCAGCGATCGGCGAACTGCATGACCGTGTACGACGCCATCTGCGCGATCGTCGGCGCCGCGAGCAACAGCAGCTCGACGATGGGTCGACGCTGCGACGGCAAGGGCCCGAGTTGTTCCGCGCGTTCGGTCATGGTGGTGGTGAGTTGAGCCAACGAAAAACCCCGGAGCCGCCGCTCCGGGGTGCTCGGCGAATGCTAGGGCGAGTGTGAAGCAAGTCAAACGAAGAGAATGTGAACGCAGAGGCGCAGAGAACGCAGAGTGAAGACAAGAGGAGAAAAGGTACCCACAACACAATTCTTCAGACCTGTTCTTCTCTCCTCCGTCCTACTTGCGTTCTCTGCGTCTCTGCGTCTCTGCGTTCATCACCTCTTGTTGTTTTGTTTACGCTGATCGAACCATTCCGCCCGCGAATTCGTTGACAGGTTCTCGCCTCAAGCTTTACCCTAACAATGTCCGAACCATCAGGAGCGTGTGTCGTGCAGGTCGTCTCGTGCCACAACGGAAAACTTCAGTCGCTCGTCTCGGCCGAGCTGAAAGGGCGCGCGGACCGCACGTTCACGACCGGGCTCGACGCGATCGACGGTCTCGCCCCCGGCGGCGCATTGGCGCGTGGGACGATTCACGAGTTGCTCTTCGCGCCGGAGCATGGCGAGCCGCGATTCTTCGCGACGGTGCTGGCCCAGCACGCGGCGCGGCGAAGAGAAAGGGGACATCCAGAATTTCCCGACAACGAACTCCGCGAAGCGAAGAGGCTCGACGGGAAATTCTGGATGTCCCCTTTCTCGATCATCTGGTCCGATCCGCGCGGCGAACTGTATCCGCCGGCGGTAGCGGCGATGGGAATCGACCTGGAACAGCTCTGCCTGCTCCGTCCGCCCCGCCCGGCGGATGAGACGTGGGCCGTCGCGGAATGTTTGCGCTGCAAAGGGGTGGGCGCCGTCGTCGCCGCGCCGGCGGTGCTGTCGCGCGTCGAGGCGCGTCGCCTCCAGCT
>JBAUGM010000824.1:0-6503 GCA_049679725.1 Tepidisphaeraceae bacterium | reverse complement strand
GTCGCTTCCTGCACGGTTCCGCCGCCACTGCCGCAACCTCCGCCCTGCTCGTCGCCAACCCGTACGTGCGGGGCGACACCACGCCGGCGGTGTCGAAGTCGCCAAACGAGAAGCTGAACCTCGCGTTCGTCGGCGTGATGGGCAAAGCGGTCGACGCGCGGCGGAAGTTCACGGCGACCGAGGGGTGCAACTTCGTCGCGATGTGCGACATCGACGAACACGCGCTGGGCAGCGCGCTCGCCGAGCATCAGGGCGCGCGGGCGTACATCGATTTCCGCAAGATGCTCGAGCAGAAGGACATCGACGCCGTCGTCGTCTCCACCCCCGACCACACGCACGCGGTCGTCGGCCTGCCCGCCATGCAGCTCGGCAAGCACCTGTACTGCGAGAAGCCGCTCACCCACAACATCCGCGAAGCCCGCCTCATGACCGAGGCCGCCCGCAAGTACAAAGTCCAGACGCAGATGGGCAACCAGGGTCACGCGTCGGAGGGGAGCCGGTTGCAGGTCGAGTGGATGCGCGCCGGCGCGGTCGGGACCGTCAAGGAAGTCCACATCTGGACCGATCGCCCCATCTGGCCGCAAGGCAACCTGAAGCGCCCGGCCAGCGATGAGAAGCAGAAGGTGCCGAACCACGTGAACTGGGACCTGTTCCTCGGGCCCGCCCCGGAGCGTCCGTACGCGGATGGGTATCACCCGTTCAACTGGCGCGGGTGGTGGGACTTCGGCACCGGCGCGCTGGGCGACATGGCATGTCACATCATGGACACCGCCTACTGGGGTCTGGACCTGCGCGATCCGACGAGTGTCGAGGCGACGAGCGAAGGCTGCAACGAAGAGAGCGCGCCGGCCTGGTCGATCATCAAGTACACCTTCCCGCAGCGCGGGGAGCGCGGCCCGATCAACCTCACGTGGTACGACGGCAAGAAGAAGCCGCCGGCCGAGGTGACAGGCGGCAAGGTCGCGGAGGAGGCGAACGGCGTGCTGATCATCGGCGACAAGGGCGCGATGATCGCCCCCTACACCGAGCCGCCGCGCCTGCTCAACCCCGAGCAGCACGCCGACTTCAAGGCGCCGGAAAAGTCGATCCCGCGCAGCCCCGGCCACTGGCACGAGTTCGTCAACGCCTGCAAGGGAGGCGCCCCGGGCGGGACGAACTTCGACTACTCCGGCCCACTCACCGAGATCGTCCTGCTCGGCAACCTGGCCGTGCGCAGCGGGAAGCGAGTCGAGTGGGACGCGAAGACCCTCACCTGCACGAACGTCCCCGAGGCCAACCAGTACGTGACGCGCGAGTACCGCAAGGGTTGGGCGCTGCCCGTGTGAGGTCGGATCGCTGGTGCGACGAGGACAGGATGACAAGATGACAAGATGATGGGGTGACAGAAAACACCCTTCACCTTGTCATCCCCCTCATCTTGTCATCTTGTCACCACCCTTCGTCCGATAAGAAAGACATGACCTCACTCAAATCGCCTGCACGCGCACTCATCTGCACCCTCCCGTTCATCACGCTCGCATTGATCACGGGTTGTTCCGGCCGAACCTCCGTGATCCCCAACAGTGACAAGTCCCTGCGCAAGCCCAGCAGCGCCTTCGCCGCCGACGCGAAGGAGCGGCACCCGTACAAGGCCGACGCCCCTAAGGCCGGCGACGCCGTCGCCCGGGCGCAGGTCGGCTACTCGTTCAACCAGCTCGAGGTCGTCAACCTCTCCGATGAGACCTGGACCGACGCCGAGATCTGGGTCAACGGCACGCACGTCGTCTTCGTCCCCACGATGAAGCCCAAAGACCTGAAGGTCCTGCAGTTCCAGATGATCTGCGACGCCAAGGGGCGGTCCTTCCCGATCAGCAACAAGACCGTTCGCATCAACGCCGTCGAGGTCTACCGCGACGGGCAGTTCTCCAACATCCCGCTCCAGCTCGCGGACTGACGCGAACCCTCTATTCGCAACCCCCGACGGGCGGTCGCAACCAGCGGCCGCCCGCTTTTCGTTTGGGGCTCCGAAAGCGCAGCGGCTGATACCCCGAACCCGAACCTCGGTTCGAACGGGCACAGAGCCGATTTCTCAAATCGTTGCGAATATCGCGTGTCTTCCATATGAATTGCGAGTGGAGCGACAAACTGACCGATAGCTCTTTGAACGATCGCAATCGTGCGCGGTCCTCGAATGGACGAGCCCGGTGGAGGATATGTCAAGCAACGGTGAGGTTTCCGTTCCCCTACCCGGCGGACCCGAGCGCCGCCAGGCGCCGCGCAGGCCCGATGGAAGGATCGCGCGCCTCTTCCCCTGCACCGAGCGGGGCTTCGGGCGATCGCAACGCGCCTGCATCAAGGATCTGTCCGACACCGGCGTCGGGCTCACCTGCCTGGGCGAGTTGGCTGTCGGATCGCAGTTCATCCTTCGCGTCGAGCGCCACACGGGCCCGCCGCAAATGCGCCTGTACCGCGTCGTCCGCTCCCGCCCGGCCGGCGGCGCGTGCGAGATCGGGGCGGCGTTCGTGAAGCTGCTGCGGGCGAAGGACGCCCCGGAATCGCCGGGTGCGATCAACCCGAGTGCGATCAACAGGGTGTGACGTGAGAGATGCTCCCGTCGCTGTGCGAGCGAGCCCGGTTGCGGGGCGCGGCTGCGTCGGCGCTGATGATCCGGCGATCGATGATGCCCCAATGGTCGCGCCCCGCAATCGGGGCCGCTCGCGGGCGACGAAGGTCCGACCAAAGTGAACACCGAAGGGTCGGGTTTCTTCCCGCCGGTTGTGTCCCGATTCCCCTCTCTCACGACGCCACGCCCGCCGTCGCCGGCGGGCGGCGATTCTTGCCTTCCATGCCCTTGCGACTGTCGCCAAGGTCTTCGCGGGCTCGCTCGGCCAGCGCCGCAAGCTTCTTGATGATCTCCGGATTCTCCGCGGCGACGTCCTTCGTCTCGCCGGGATCGCGTTGCACATCGTAGAGGATCGCCTGGTCCTCCTTCGCGTTCGGGCCTGCCGCGAGAACGAGCTTGAAGTCACCACTACGGACGGCGATCAGCGCGAACCGCTGGTAGTAGTAGAACGAGTCGCGCGGCGACGCGACCGGCTCCTTCGACGTCATCATCGCGCGCAAATCCTTCCCGTCGATGATGCGATCGGTCGGGACCTCCGCGCCACCGATGAGCGCGAACGTCGTGAACAGGTCGAAGCCGGCGCACAGCCCGTCGCGCGTGACGCCGGCGGGGATCTCGCCCGGCCAGCGCATGATGGCGGGGACGCGCGTGCCGCCTTCGAGGCGCGCCTGGTACTTGCCGCCCTTCAGCACGTGCGGGCGCATCGTGTCGACCGCGCCGAACTTGCCATAGACGCGCTCGAGCTCGGGATGGCGGTTCCACAGCGGGCCGTTGTCGGTCGTGAAGACGATCAGCGTGCTGCTCTCCAAACCGTTCTCGGCGACGGCCTTCATCACTTCGCCGACGGTCCAATCCGTGCACTCGACGGCGTCGCCGAACGGTCCGTCGGCGCTCTTGCCTTCGAATCGCTTCGGCACGAACCACGGCGTGTGCGTCTCGATGTTCGAGAGGTGCAGGAAGAACGGCTTGTCCTTGTTCTCCGCGATGAACCGCACGGCCTCGGCGGTGAACCGGTCGGGCAGCTCGGCGAGCTTCGCGGGGCGCTCGATCACCTCTTCATTGCGAATCAGCGGGATCGGCGGGATCTCTTCTTTCTTCATGTTGCCGAGCTTCTCGCGCTCGGGGCCGTGGTCGTTGGGGTACGGGATGCCGAAGAACACGTCGAACCCGTGCCGCGTCGGCAGGTGCGGCGGCAGATGCCCGAGGTGCCACTTGCCGATGCACGCCGTCGCGTAACCCTTGCCCTTGAGCAGCTCGGCGATCGTCACCTCGCTCGGGTGCAGCCCGATGTTGTCATTGGGAAAGAGCACGCGATTGACGCCGACGCGCTCCGCGTAGCACCCCGTCATCAGCGCCGCACGCGTCGGCGTGCACGTCGGCGACGGCGCGTAGAACGACGTGAAGCGCAACCCCTGGCTCGCCAGCTTGTCGAGGTTCGGCGTCTTGATCTTCCGCGCGCCGAAGCAGCCGATGTCGTCGTAGCCGACGTCGTCGCCGACGATGTGAATGATGTTCGGCGGGCGCGCGACGTCACCGGCAACGACGCGAGACTGGGCGAGCAAGACGCAGGTGGCGAGGAACGTGATGGCGATCAATCGCATGGTTGCCACTGTACGCGACTCCTGACGGCTGCGCCGCGCCGCCAATCCATTCCGATCACCACGGCGTTGCGCGAGCGCGCGCCGCTCGCCAAACCTTCGAACCCGCCTGCCCTGAGACCCGTCGAGGAGCCATTGGCTTCGTTTCGTCGCCGGCGCGCGCTCGGCGATGGAACATTTCCTCGATTCCAGCTCGCTGGCCACGATTTGCGTTGGCTTCGATTGGCTTCGTTTCGCGTAAAACCGAGGCTCCCGCCTCCGGCCTATCAGCTGGCGCGCGTCGAACGACCTCGGTGCGCGCGATCGATCCCTTGCGAAGCTGATAGTCGCGCGACGGGAACTCGCGGTTTCCCGTCTCGGCAGGCAATGTCCCACCCGCGCGGCCCCCGCGCAAACGCCGCCCTGCCAATGCCCGGCGGCCGCGCGACTTGCGCCGCCGCGGCGCTCGAAATGATTTTCGCCGTCGGGACATCCTGGGACTTCCTGGGACATCGCGCCCGCTCCCCGCCCCTCTCCCTGGGAGAGGCCCGCCAGAAGGCGCACCGAGCGCCCCACCTCTGGTGAGCTGTGCGCGATTCTCATGACAATCGCGCACGACGATTTCGCGATCGCGCGAAAAGCCCTGAAAAACCGAGCACAAAATTCTGCATTCCGGCGGGATTGCCGTAACTCCTTTTGCGCGATCGTCACGACAAACGCGCACGAATGGCAGGTTGGGAAAGCGCGACGCGCGCGCGTGCTTGACGCCGAGGAAGTAGCAGTGTCCCCCTTATTATGCCCTCGACGGCGTGCTACGGTGATGCGATATGTCGAGTGGAACTTGGTCCGCGCGCAGCGCTACCGCTGGTCGAGCGCCGCCGCGCACTGCATGGGGCCTTAGAGGCTGCTCAACGCTGCCGCGTCCTCTTCGCTGTCATCCACCGCGTCGTCGCTCAGACCGCTGAGTAGCGTCTGCTGCTTCGTCGCCTGACCGATCGGTGGGACGTCCAGCAAGGAGCGGGGTACGGCGACCGGGACGCGCGGGGCAGGCATCGCGCTGACGCCCTTGTCAGCCAAGTCTTGAGGCTCCTCAGTCGGGGGTGCGGCCGGGTCGGCAGGGGTAGCTGTGGACGGGTCCGCGGCGGCCGGAGGTTGCGCCGGGTCTGCCGTGTCAACCGGCGCGACGACCACGGCGAACGTCCCGTCCCCGTAATCGACGACGGCGAACTCGACGGAACCAGCCTGTTGCGACTGCGAGTCCCACTCCGCGCCGAGGCGCGCCAGCAACGCGTCGTAATAAGCCTGGCGGTCCGGGCCGGCGCCGTCGTCGTGTGAGGGGAGCGATTGGTCGTACACGGCGTGGAACCGGCTGCCGTTCGCAAACGTCTTGCTTTCCCCCACGTCCCCGAACTCGGCCCGCCAGTGATAGCCGGTGTGGCCCACGTCGTACTGAAAGTCCGCGGACGACGGGCTGCCGTTCGGCAAGACCGGTCCCATCGACCAGGCGGCGAACAGCCTGCGCTCCTCCAGTGTTTCGAGCAGCGGCCTCCCCGTGAAGTGATTCGCGCTCCCGCTGATGTCGTGACGAACGCCCTGTCGCATGAACCTCCCTTTGAAGTTTGGAACGTACCGTGCAATGTCGTCGCCGGCTTTCGAGTTATTTCGAGGAAACACCGTCTGGACCTGGGCGGCGGCGGATGTTTGGGATAGCGGAAGTGGCAACGCCGTCTGCGGGGGTTGGGGAGGGATGGTGGCACAAAAGAGATCCGCCAAATAGCGCCAAATAGGGACAGTCACCATTTTCTGTCGCGCAGCATCGGCGAAGTTGACTCGCGATTCGATACGCGGCGAGAATCGCCGCCATGCCCCGCGTCGCGCGCGTCGTCGTTCCCGGTGTGCCGCATCACGTCACGCAGCGCGGCAACAATCGCCAGGACGTCTTCTTCGTCGATGACGATCGCCTCGCCTACCTTCGCATCCTCGCCCAGCAGTGCCGCAAGCACGGCGTAGCCATCCTCGGCTATTGCCTCATGGGCAACCACGTCCACCTCGTCGTCATCCCCGCAACCGCCGACGCGCTGGCGAAAGCCATCGGCCGTACGCACTGGCTCTATGCGCAATACGTGAACCGGTCGCACGGCCGCAGCGGCCATCTGTGGCAGAACCGCTTCTACTCCTGCGCGCTCGACGACGAGCACACGGTGTTCGCGATGCGGTACGTCGAGTGGAACCCGGTTCGCGCGCGGATCTGCCGGGCCGCGCGGCGCTACCGATGGTCGAGCGCCGCCGCACACTGCCTCGGGCGCGACGGGCAGGGTTTGCTG
>JBAUGM010000823.1:0-6772 GCA_049679725.1 Tepidisphaeraceae bacterium | reverse complement strand
TTTCTGATCTGCGTTCATCTGCGTTCATCTGCGGCTCTTCAATCCTCTTCGTGTCTTCCTTCGTGGCTTCGTGGCTCGCGTTCGGTCCCAACAACGCCGCGGCACGGATAATCGGGCGTGCAAATTTTGCGCCGTCCACCGAGTCGCGCCGCGTTACACCGCGGTAAACTCAGGGTATCCTCTGTCCGAAGAGCAGGGAAGGGATTCCACCGGGGAAGGCTGCGATGGCAATGGACCGCCACGAAACCGCCGCTTTGAAACACCGCTTCCTCCAGCGCTGGGTGCAGCGCCGTCTCGGGTCGATCGACCACGAGCGCCGCGTCGCCGACGTCGCGGGCACCCTCTTCAAACTGACGCGCAACCGTCACGGCCTGGGCGAATCGCACCGCCGGCTGCTCGCGCTGGCCGCGACGGTCCATGACGTGGGTCGGGTGGATGGCGAGGACGGGCACGAGATCGCCGGCGCGAAGATGGTCCTCCGCGACGACGTGCTGCCGATCTCGTCATCCGAGCGCCGCGCCCTCGCCTACCTCACCCGCTACCACCGCGGCCCTGTCCCAGGCGCCGGCGCCGACCGCATCCTGTCGGACGTCGACGACCACGAGTCGCTCCTCGCGATGCTCGCCCTGCTCCGCGGCGCCGATGCGCTGGACAGCCGCTCGCTCGAATCCCCGCGCCTGGTCTTCGCCCTCCGCGGCGATCGCCTGCGCATCGCCTGCTACCTCGACGAGGATTCCGCCAAGGCCCGGCGGGTCTACAGCCGGCGGAAGAAGTTCCGCCTGCTCGAGGAACTGCTCGACTGCCGGGTCGAGATCGACGTGCGCTGCGCGGAAGCGCTGTCGATGGTGGCGTGATCGAATCGGTCTTTGCCAGCCACGGCCCGATCGTGGCGAGGGCGGCCGCGTTTCCCATTTGTCGCCTCCCGCTGACCCCGGTTGCCCGCCGCACATTCTACCGGGATGCCCTTCCTATCCCTCGAAAGCGGCGGGTGTCTGATTGTTAGCGGAAGCTAAGCGAAGCCAATGGCGGTTGTGGCAGCGGGGGAGCGGGCTGTAGATTAAGCCGGAAAGCTATGAAAACGACAATCCTGACCCGCCGGATCGTGTTCCCCCTGCTCGCGCTCATCGTCGCCGTTGCCGGCGTGGGCTGCGCCTCGGACAAGGCGGTCATCAGCCAGGCGAACCAGGCGCACACGGGCCTGCAACCGGCGGTCATCGACGACCCGGTCCTGGCGAGTTACATCCAGGAGGTGGGTGATCGCATCATCGCCTCCGCGCGCGAACTCTCGCAGCAGGGCTACGGCCCGCGCGGGAAGGAGAGCAACGAGTGGATGTTCTCCAAGGACATGCGCTTCCACTTCGTCAACAGCAAAACGCTCAACGCCTTCACCACAGGCGGCGAGCACATGTACATCTACACGGCCCTCTTCCAGCAGTGCAGAACGGAGGACGAGCTGGCGGCGGTGATGGCGCACGAATTCGCGCACATTTATGGGCGCCACGTGCACAAAGGGATGAACCGGCAGTACGCCATCCTCGGCGCCGCCGCCGCGGCGGGCGGGGCGGGGTATGCGCTGGGTCAGGGTGACGACAAAGGCATGCAGTACGCGGGCCTGGGCGCGGGGGCGGCGATGCTGGCGGGGCAGTTCGTCGGCATGAACTACACGCGCAAGGATGAGGACGAGGCGGACAAGCTCGGCTTCGCCTTCTACACCCGCGCGGGATGGGACCCGAATCGCTTCGGCGATTTCTTCCAGACGATGATCGACCAGGGGTACGACAAGGGCAACGAGATGCTGAGCGATCACCCGAGCCTCAAGAGCCGCGTCGAGGCGTCGAAGCAGCGCGCCGCCGCGCTGCCGGCCAGCGCCGCGGAGTGGCGGCGGGATCCCGTGGCCGGGAAGGCGCGCTTCGAGGAACTCCAGGCGCGGTCGGTGAAGGTCGGGGAGAACATGCCGTCCGATCAAACACTGGAGGGCGCGCAGGAGCTGCTGGCCGCACTGCCGCGCAGCTGCCTGACGCCCGCCGTCCAACCCGATCAGCAGCAGGCGGAGCAGAACGTGCTCGTGGAATTGCAGAAGGAACAGGAGCGCAAGCAGCAAGCCAGGCAGAAACCGCAATCCGGCCGCGGATACTAAAAGCACATCTCGGCGGCGGCGTTACGAGAACGATGAAATCCGGGCAGATTTCTCGTCGTCCCCACCCGCCCCGCGCGCGACAATACATGGCATGGGACACGCTCTGTGCTCTCCCATCATGCGTCACAGGGGGTTCTCGATCAGCCGCCCTCGCCTCCGCGCGATCATCGCAGCCATCATCCATCATCCCTCATCCCCAGCCGGAGCATCGGGCAGAGAACGGAGGTGCGGCGGGTAACGGCTCGCCGAATCGTCTGCCCATGATCCGCGCCGTCTGACGTCGTTCGCATTGTCACGCACTCATACCTCGCAACGCGCATCGGCCATCGCGCGCACGCGTGTGCGCGCCCCCTGCGCCGACGATGGAGGCTGGATATGACGACCGATTCCAACATCCCCGACTCCGACACTCCCGTCACGGGCCCGGAGCCCGCGCCGGTTCTCTTTCCCGTCGCAACATGGCAGCCGCGGCGGGCGCTGGTCAACTGGCTGGCGGAGTACAACCCGTTCTACTTCCTCAGCGCCTGCTGCATGCTGCTGGGGATCTTCGTCCTCAACGACTCCCTCGACTGGAGCCCGCTCCCGCGCAACAACCTGCTCATCCTCATCGCCACGCTCAACGTCTACGAGCTGGCGCTGGTGGGGCTGGCCGTCGTGCTGCTGCGGCGAGGGATCCTGCGCGATGGGATGTTCCTGCTGTTCCTCGAGGCATTCTTCCTCGCCGACGCGGGGTTCCTCAACATGGAGGTCTTCACGGACGATCCGGCCACGGGGCTGGTCGTCAACGCGGTCCTGTTCGCCCTGGCGGTGATGAAGGTCGCGTTCGTGTTCGCCGCGACGGGCCTTTCGATTCGCGGCGGGCTGTTCTTCTTCGTGATGGCGCAGCTCGCGCTGCTCTTCGCGATCCCCGGCATCTTCTCCGACGTCGCGTCGCGGCGCAACGGCGAACTACCCGCGCTCGCGGTGACCGGCGCGTGGTGGGCGGCGGGGCTCGTGCCGGTGCTGTACGTGCTCCTCGTCCGCATGGCGCCGCTTGCGCCCGTGGCGCGACGGGTGGCGAAGGTGTTCGTCGCGCTGCCGTTCGTGTCGCTGCTGGCGCACCTGTGCCTGGCGAACTGGGTGCATGAGGTGACGTTCCACCCAAGCAACCTCGCTCCGATGCTCTTGGGACTGGCGGTTTGGGTGGGGCGGTACGACTGGCACGTCTCGACGCTGGCGTGGCGGATGCGCATGCAACTGGCGTTGCCGTTCGCCGCGGTGGCGCTGTCCGCCATCTCTCTGGCCGGGAAGGTGCCCGGAGCGCCGCTGACGTTCGAGTTTCTCGGGGCGACGTACTCCCCGTTGCGGCTCGCGCTGCTCGGTGCGGTCATCGTCTACGTCGATGGCTGGTTCCTCCACCGCCACGCGTACTTCATCGCCGGCGCGATCCTGTGTCTCAGCGGCGCCGGGTTGGGATCCAGCGTGCGCGACATGAACCGCAACACGCGCGATTTCGTCAGGTACTGGCTCGATGGCATCGGCAACCTCGTGCCCAAGACGGCGTCGCAGTGGGGCGTCGTATCGATCGTCGGCGCGTTCGTCCTGCTCGGCATGGGCGCGGCGGTGAGCTTCCTGAAGGGGACGCCGGCGCAGAAGAACGGAGGTGTCGAGGACGCGTCGTAAACGCTGCGAAAGGTGCTGTTGGAACTGCGAGCGACATCCTCCCGCTCCCACGCACTCGGGGGAGAGGGCAGGGGAGAGGGGCGAGGTGCGCTCTACGGCGAGCACCCGGCCGATTCGCTGATCCGAAGCACGCTTCGCCATCGACCGATGCTCGACGCGCCGCGCCGCTCGCCCCTCTCCCCAGCCCTCTCCCCGGCGTGCCGGTGAGAGGGAGAAAGCGTTCCGCGCGCCCGCTACAGTCTGGCGTGATGTTCCGCCGATTCGAGCCATCCCCGCCGCCGCCGCCCGCGGCGCCGACGCCGAAGGCGTGGACGTTCATCGGGCGGGCGCTGCGCCTGCGCTGCCCCGAGTGCGGCGTCTCGCCCCTGTTCGTCCCGTTTCGACTCGTCCGCTCCGTCGACGACTGGTTCCGGCCGCTCGACGGCTGCCCGCGCTGCGGCTACGCCTACGAGCGCGAGCAGGGCTACTGGCTCATCGCCATCTGGGCCATCAACTACGGCATCGTCGGCGTGCTCGGGGTCTCGATCGCGCTGGCGGCGCTGGAGTGGTGGGACTTGGCGATCTGGAAGGCGATCCTCATCGTCGCGGTGCCGATGCCCATGCTCAGCTTCCTGCTCGCCCGGCACGCGAAGGCGCTGTACCTGGCGATGGACCACTACTTCGATCCGCACGTGAGATGACGCGCCCGGGCGTGGCCGGCGTGGGATAGAAGACCGGGACAGATACAAAACCGGGGATAACAAACCGGGACAGCTCTGAATTAATTGGCTAGAAAAACAGGATAGTTCTGAATTAATTGCGACGAAAGAATTCAGAGCTGTCCCGGTTTTCTCATCCCCGGTTTTCGTTGCGCGGGAGCATCCGTCAGGTCGGCTGGTAGCGCGTCATTATTTGTCCGCGCGGGTGGCGCCAGTCGCCGATGTATTCGAATCGCCAACCCGCGTCGGTCCCGAAACGCTCCATCTGCGCGCGGGTGTAATTGAACCTTCCCCAGTCGTGCGCCTGGTGCGGGTTCGCCACTTCGTCGTGGGACTCGAAGTATGTGGCGTAGAACGCACCATCGTCCGCGATCACCTGCCGCAGGTTGCGCAGGCACTTGTCGATCAGCGCGGGGGGCAGGTGCGTGAAGAGGGACTGGGCGAGGGCGAAGTCCGGGCGGGCGCCGAAACGGGTGAAGGCGAACTCGCCATCGACGAGCAGGACGGGGCGCTTTGACGCGCGCAGCGCGGGCGTTAGTTCCTCTTCGATGCCGGCGCGGATCAGGTCGGGCTCCTTGTCGATCCCGAGGTAGTGGCCCGCCTCGAGATAAGGGATGAAGAGCACGCCGCCGCGCAGCGAGCCGCAGGCGATGTCGAGCAGGGTGTGTTGCGGGCGAAGGCCCTGCGCGACGAGGAAGTCGAACTGAAGGCGGCCGATCTCGTCCCACTTCCCGCCGACGTACTCGCGGTGGCCCACCTTGCGAATGCCCGCGGGACCGTGATCGATCACTTCAGGTTCAGCGGCCGGACGCCGCCACCGGCGTAAGAACGATGCGAGGTTCATGGCTGGATCAACGGCTGGACTAATTCGTCTCCGCCACGGGCTTCTTCTCGATCGGCGCGTCGTTGGTCACGTGGTCCCACCCTTCGTAGTACAGGCTGGCCAGTGCGAGCCATCCCGCGGTTTCCGCACTTCTCGCGGCGGGTTGGTCCCACACGTCCAGCCGCACGCGCTCCATGATCGCGCCCAGCACTTTCCCGCGGATGGCGGATTGCAGTTGCCGCGTGAAGCTCGTGTGCCGCGTCAACTCGCTGACGAGCACCAGCCGGTTGGCGCGCGTGAAGTTCAGCGCGTTGGCCAGCCCCGTCGAGAGGTGCTCGATCATGAGCTTCATCGGCTCATCGGACGCGTTGAACGTTGCCGCGCGCTCGGCGAGCGTGCCGGTCTTGGGGCCGTGACGGTGCAGGAAGGGGGTGGAGCAGATGCGCTCCAGGCAACCCGTGTGGCCGCAGAAGCACATCTCCGTGTCGACGGGCAGGCGCGTGTGGCCCAGTTCATTGGCGCCGGTGACGCAGCCGCGATTGGGGCGACCCTCGATGAGGATGGCGGAGCCGAACTGGCCGTCTTCGAAGTAGACGAGCAGCACGTCCTCGTCCTGCTCCTGCTGGTGCGTGAGCAGCCAGCGCGCGGCCAGCGCGTGCATGTCGTTTTCGAGCACGACGGGAATGCGCTTGGCGGCGTCGAACGCGGGCTTGAGGCTCAGCACGCCGGCGCGGCTCGTCATGGCGCTGAACAGGATCGTCTTCTTGACCGGGTCGACGAAACCCGGCGTGCTCAGCCCGATGCCGAGCGTCTGCTCGTCGATGCGCTCTTCGAGCAGGTCGCTGGTCGTCTGGATGATCGCGTTGGGCTGCACGGCCGTGTGCGAGACGGGGGTGTCGAGCAGGTGGCCGAGAAGGTTGAGGCGTCCGACTTCCACGTGACCGGGACGGATGGCGATGCCGATGACGTGGCGCTTGGCCGGGTCGATCTCCAGCGGCACGCGCGGTCTGCCGCGACCCAGCGAGCGCGTCGTGCACTCGCGCAGGATGCCCTGCTTGAGAAGCATGGCGGCGTCGGAGCCGACGGTGTTGGGGCGGATGCCGGTCTGCTCGTGGAGGTCGCGCCGGCTGAGCCGACCCGATCGCCAAATCGCCTGAAGCACGCTGCGCTGCCGCGGAACGATGGCTGGAACCAAGTGAGTCTCCCGCAAACGACTTGTGGGCAGTTAGTAACGGGGTCTTGCTGTCGTACCCGTCTACGCCTGTTAACTGCCTCGAAATCCCGAACTCCTTTATATCGCCTTCGATACACGTTTCAAAATGTTACGCGACAAGGACCGCGGGCTCCCGCCCCGGTTGTCCTCACCTACCTCCTCCGATACAAATAGCCGTTCGACTCGTTTTCCCGGAGAAAGTACGCAATGGCGAAAGTGAAAGTGGCTCAGTTCGGACT
>JBAUGM010000822.1:0-3969 GCA_049679725.1 Tepidisphaeraceae bacterium | reverse complement strand
GCCCCCCACGCCGCTGTGAGAGTGAACGGGGAAAGAGTCCTACTTCCTCTTCGCCTTCCCGTTGCTCTTCGCGTTGCCCTGCGACTCCTTGATCGCCGCGTGCGCCGCGGCGAGGCGGGCGATGGGGACGCGGAAGGGGGAGCAACTGACGTAATCCAGACCAACCTGGTGGCAGAACTCGACGGACTTGGGGTCGCCGCCGTGCTCGCCGCAGATGCCGCACTTGAGGGTGGGGTTGGTCTTGCGGCCGAGCTCCACACCCATGCGGATGAGCTTCCCGACGCCACCGAAGTCGATCGTCTGGAACGGGTCGCGCTCCAGGATTTCCTTCTTGATGTACTCGGGCAGGAAGACGCCGGCGTCGTCGCGGCTGTAGCCGAAGGTCATCTGCGTCAGGTCGTTGGTGCCGAAGCTGAAGAACTCCGCCGTCTGCGCGAGCTCGTCCGCGGTGATGGCGGCGCGGGGGACTTCGATCATCGTGCCGTAGAGATAGTCGACCTTCGCCTTCTTCTCCGCGAACACCGCGTTGGCGGTGTCGACGGTGATCTTCTTGAGGTAGTCGAGCTCGGCCTTCGTGCCGGCGAGCGGGATCATGATCTCGGGCAGCACTTTCATGCCCGCCTTCTTCGTCTCGACGGCCGCCTCGATGATGGCGCGCACCTGCATCTCGAGGATCTCGGGGTACGTGACGGCGAGGCGATCGCCGCGGTGGCCGAGCATGGGGTTGGCCTCATGCAGCTTCTCCACGCGGTTCTTCACGTCCTGGAGGGACATGCCCAACTCGTCGGCCAGCGCCTTCTGGTCCTTCTCGTTGTGCGGCAGGAACTCGTGCAGCGGCGGGTCGAGCAACCGGATCGTCACCGGCAGACCCTTCATCGCCTTGAAGATGCCGATGAAGTCTTCCCGCTGGTACGGCAGGAGCTTGGCGAGCGCCTTCTTGCGCCCCTCGGTATCGGACGCGAGGATCATCTCGCGCATGTTGTGGATGCGCTGCGGGTCGAAGAACATGTGCTCCGTGCGCGTCAGGCCGATGCCTTCGGCGCCGAAGTTACGGGCGACGTCCGCATCATGCGGCGTATCCGCATTCGTCCGCACCTTCAGCGTGCGGTACTTGTCCGCCCACTTCATGATCTGCGCAAACGCGCCCGCCAGCGACGCTTCCTGCGTCGCGACCTGGCCTTCGTACACCTCACCGATGCCGCCATCCAGCGATAGCCAATCCTGCGGCCCGTAGGTCTTGCCGTTGACGCTGAGCTTTTTGCTGGCCGCGTCGATGTGCAGGGCGCCGGCGCCGGCGACGCAGGGCGTGCCCATGCCGCGCGCGACGACGGCCGCGTGCGACGTCATGCCGCCGGTGCTCGTCAAGATGCCTTCGGAGACGTGCATCCCGCCGATGTCCGCCGGCTCGGTCTCGCGGCGGACGAGGATGATCTTCTCACCCGCGGCCACGCGGAGCTCGGCTTCCTCGGCCGTGAATGCAAGCTTACCCACCGCGGCGCCCGGCGAAGCCGGCAGACCCTTGGCGATCACGTCCTTCTGAGCGTGCGGGTTGAACGTCGGATGCAGCAACTGATCGAGCGACGCGGGATCCACGCGCAGGATCGCGGTCTTCTCGTCGATCAGCTTCTCCTTCACCATCTCCACCGCGATCCGGACGGCCGCCTGAGCGGTCCGCTTGCCGTTGCGCGTCTGGAGCATGTACAGCTTGCCCCGCTCGATCGTGAACTCAAAGTCCTGCACGTCCTTGTATCGCTTCTCCAGGACGTTCTTGATGTTCAGGAGCTCCTTCCAGCTTTTCTGGCTCCACTTGCCCATCTCGGTCTTACATTCGAGGGGCGTGCGGATGCCGGCGACGACGTCTTCGCCCTGCGCGTTCACGAGGAACTCGCCGTAGAAGACGTTCTCGCCCGTGGACGGGTCGCGCGTGAACGCGACGCCGGTGGCGCTGTCATCGCCCATGTTGCCGAAGACCATCGACTGCACGTTGACGGCCGTGCCGCGGATGCCGCGGATGTCGTTCAGCTCGCGATAGCGGATCGCGCGGTCGCCCATCCAGCTCTTGAACACAGCCTCGATCGCGGCCTCGAGCTGCTCGTACGGGTCCGACGGGAACGGGCTGCCGACGTGCTTCTCGTAGACGGCCTTGTAGCGCGAGACGACTTCCTTCAAACCGTCGACGTCGAGGTCCGTGTCGAGTTCGACGCCCTTGTTCTTCTTCACTTCCGAGAGTTCATGCTCGAAGTGATGGTGATCGACGCCCATGACGGTGTCGCCGAACATGTTGATGAGGCGGCGGTAACTGTCGTAGGCAAAGCGGGGATTGTTCGCGAGCTTGGCGAGCCCTTCGACGACGGCGTCGCTCATCCCGATGTTGAGCACGGTGTCCATCATGCCCGGCATGGAGAACTTCGCGCCCGAGCGGGCGGCGACGAGCAGCGGATTTTTCGCGTCGCCAAACTTCTTGCCCGTCGCCTTCTCGGTCTTGGCGATGTTCGCCCGCACCTCGTCCATGAGCCCCTTGGGGAGCTTCTGCCCGGCGTCGTTGTAGTCGCCGCAGGAGTCGGTGGTGATCGTGAAGCCGGGCGGGACGGGGAGGGGGACGAGGGTCATGTCCGCGAGGTTCGCGCCCTTGCCGCCGAGCAGGTCCTTCATGTTCGCGTTGCCCTCGGCCTTGCCGTTGCCGAAGAAGTACACGCGCTTCACTTTCTTACCGGCGGGGATGCTTCGGACGATGGGGCCTTTGGTCTTCTTGGCGGGCTTGGAGCGGGTCAGGGTGGGCATGGTGCGATCTCCTCGAAATCGTCGCAGAAATTTGGGGTCGGGCCGGACGTCCTACGTCCGGCCGGGCGGAGCATTCTCGTCAACTTGGGAAGGCGTCGCCGCGTGAGAGGCGGGGAGTATAGGAATGCGTGGAATTCGTGTCAATTTGAGCAGGGGAGCGGGGAAACACGGGAGGGTTAACGCTTCGTTAGCCCTGCTTTTCGCGCAACGTCCGCATGACGTACCAAGGTAGCCAGAGGCCGGCGCGCGCGACGACGACGATCATCGTCGCGAACACGATCCCGCGCAGTCCCAGCCCGAAGAACTTTACGAACACGAACCCCAGCGCGACGTTCGCCACGCCCGCGACGATCGCGGCGATCGTGAACGGCTTCACCTTGCCGATCCCGATCAGGATTGATCGCCCGACCATCCCGCTGCCGCCGACTACCGTGCTCACCAATACCAGTGGCAGGATCGCGCGGGTCGCGGGCAGGTCGCTGCCGAGCCACAGCCGCAATAGCCATGGCGAGAGCGCCCAAACGGTTACGGCGCCGGCGAGCAGCATGACGAAGCTCAGCAGCGTTGCACGGACGTAGTACGCGCGCACCCGCGTCAGGTCTCCCGCGGCGTGCGCCAGCGCCGCCTTCGGCAGCAGCACGCCCGCCAGCGCGCTGACGAGCAACAGCAACCCCGAATCGATCTGCACCGCCGGCGAAAACGTCGCCACGTCGCGCGGCGACAGCAATTGGTTGATCAGGAGAAAGTCGGCCGGCGCGTAGAGGTAGTCGGCGAGCTGCGCGAGCGTCACCATCAGCCCGTAACCGAGCATTTCCCGGCCGGCGCGCCAGTCGAGCTTCATCTCGATGTTGAACAGCCTGGCCACAGGCTCGGCGGCGACGAACCGGGCCACGAACTGAAACGCACTGGCCAGCGCGAATGCGAAGGCCACGCGCGTCACGTCGTCGGGATCGTCGGTGATCCACGCCGCGGTGAGCCCGAGCCACAGCGCCTCGGTGGCAGCGAGGATCAGGTTGTCGGTCGCGATCCGCCCACTGCTCTGGAGGACCGCGCCGCTGGCGTCGCTGACGAGGCGCACGAGCACGCCGATACCCATCGCCAGCACCACGAAGACGATCTCGTCCCGCATGCCGCCGGCGACGACGAGCGTGCCCTTGAACAGCATGGAGTAAGCGATCAGCAGCACCC
>JBAUGM010000821.1:0-6143 GCA_049679725.1 Tepidisphaeraceae bacterium | reverse complement strand
AAAAGGCCCCGCATTGCACTCATCTGCGTTCATCTGCGTTCATCTGCGGCTCCCATCGTCTACTTTTGAGATAGCTTCTTAGTCGGGCCCCGCCCATCGCCTGACTCCGCTTGGCGACAACCGTTTCCGCCCGACGCCGGGCCGATTGATATCGAAACACGTGAATTTGTTTGCGAAGCAGGAGATTTGGTGCATACTTCCCCGATTCAAACGGTATACAATTCTGTGGCCGGGTCATCCGTGCGACCTTGCAGTCCACCCGCGTTGGCGAGCCGTTTCCAACTTGCAGGAGCCTCTGACATGAAACCCCCCACCCGTCCCTCCCCGACCCGGCCCGCCGGTTTCACCCTCGTCGAGCTCCTCGTCGTCATCGGCATCATCGCGGTGTTGATCGCGATCTTGCTCCCCGCGCTGACCCGCGCCCGACAGCAGGCGACCTACGTGAAGTGCCAGTCGAACCTCCGCCAGATCGGGATGGCGGTGCAGATGTACGCCACCGCGAATCGCGACTTTGTGCCATGGGGACTTTCGCCGGCACGCACAGGTACCCTCCCCAGCGGCAATCCCGGCGGCAGTTATCAGGAGCGCATCCAGGAGACGCTCAGTCGCATTCTCACCCCACGAGCGGACGAGACCGAAAGCTACGGTATCGCCGCCGATCCGATGCGCGTCCCCATCTCGCCCGTCTTCCAAGACGGCGACACCACCGGGCAGGGATTGCGGCACTACATGGCCAACGTCCGCGTCTATGGCAACTGCATCACCAACAGCGCTAACCCTCAGCCGGACCCGTACTGGACTTCGCAGGGCCTGACCGGTTTCTTCACCCCACAGAAGCTTACGAACATGCGCCCCTCCGCCGAGGTCGCGTCGTTCTGGTGCTCCAACCAGACCAACTTCGCTTCCACGATCCATCCCATCAATTTTGCGGCCGCCGGGACCACCTCGATCGCCATGGCGCAAAACGGTGCCACGGCGGCCGGCTTTTTCTTCATCCGAGGCATGAACCCGACGCGCGAGTTGCAACCGATCATCCCCACCTTCTTCAAACTTGAAGTGGCGGGCAACCCCGGTCCCTCCAGCGGCATCCGCACGCGTCACCTGAACAACACCGCGTGCAACATCCTGTTCATGGATGGTCACGTCGCCAGCGTCCGCGCGGACGAGTTGACCCATCGCGTCTTCTGCGTCCCGACGCCGAAGCGGTAAGTTCCCTTTCCGCGGAAACGATCGCAGAAACGAAAAAGGCCGCACGACCCGTTCCGGTCGTGCGGCCTTTTCGTTTAGCAAGCGAGGGCGACGGGGCTCGAACCCGCAACCACCGGATCGACAGTCCGGTACTCTAACCAATTGAGCTACGCCCCCGTAGCGAGCCACACAATTTATTCGCCCACCCGCCGATGTCAAGTCGCACCCTCGCCGCGCGGGCGCGATGCGGCGCGACGCTGGCGCGACGCACAGGGCGATCGCATGTGGACACTCCAGTAGGGGCGAACCTTGTGTTCGCCCGCATTTCGGATGCGCAGCAAAGGGGCGAACAAAAGGTTCGCCCCTACAGAAGAGCGGACCTGGCGATTGCCCTGGCGCGACGCGGCTGGGCGCTGGTCTTACGGTTGAAAAGCTGTCGAAGTTCATGGGATGGCGACGCGGTTTTCGCTTCGCGGATATACTCCGCGCCCATGATCCTGGCTGGGATAGACGAGGCGGGTTACGGGCCGCTGCTGGGGCCGCTCGTGGTCGGGTGCTGCGCGTTTGAGATCGCGGATGGCGATCCCTTTGCCGGCGAACTGCCGTGCCTGTGGAAGCGGCTGCGCAAGCTCGTCAGCAAGAACCGCACGAAGGCGGGGAAAAAACTTCACGTCAACGACAGCAAACTCGTCTACTCCTCGGGCCTGGGCGTCAAGGAACTGGAGCGCTCGATCCTCGCCATCCTCGCAACGATCCGCGCCGACGCTTGCAGCGAGCACGCTTGCGGCGAGCACGCTTGCAGCGGGCACTCCCGCGGCGAGCACACTTGCGACGAACTCGACACCCTCCTCGCCCGCGTCGCCGGCCATGCGGTCCCCGACCTGCGCGGCTATCCGTGGTACCTCCCTCAACCCGGCGAGCGCTTCCCGCTCGAGCAGGACCTCACGCCCATTCGCCTCTTCGCCAACGCGCTGCGGGCCGAGATGGACAAGGCATCGCTCCGCTGCGTTCACCTGGCCGCCCGCGTCGTGCCGGAGCGGCAGTTCAACAAGATGGTCGACGCGACGCGCAACAAGGGCAGCGCCCTCTTCTCCACCGCCGTCGTCCACCTCGATCACCTCATCCGCACGTACGGCGACAAGGGGCTGGTCATCTTCTGCGATCGCCAGGGCGGCCGAGAGCATTACGGCTCGCTCCTGCGCCTGATGTTCGAGGACTGGTCCCTCGAAGTGACGCGCGAGCGCGACGGCCACAGCGAATACAAACTCCTCCGCGGCCCCCACGTCGTCCGCGTCATCTTCTGCGAGAAGGCCGAGGCGCAGTGCATGCCGGTCGCGCTGGCGTCGATGCTCAGCAAGTACCTGCGCGAAGCGCTGATGGGGCGCTTCAACGCGTACTGGAAGACGATGCTCCCCGACGTCACCCCGACCGCCGGCTACTACTCCGATGGCACGCGGTTTCTGCAGGACATCGACGTCAAGCGCCGCGAGCTGGGCATCGCGGACGAGGAGCTCATCCGCTCGCGCTGACCGGCCGTGCAACAGTTCTTCACGCGCTCTTTCACGTGACGCTCGCAGCGCGTTGCCCTGGCGGCACTTACCCTCACGCCCGCCGGCCGCGCGAAAAATATTGTTGCACCGCGTTGCACCGTGTTGCATCGGCCCGCGCGTTCGACGTTCCAGCTTCCGCCCTGCCCGACCGCGCGCTCCACCCTGGTGGGCGCGTGCGCGTTTGTCGTGAGAATCGCGCACGACGATTCTCGAATGGCGCGAAAGTCCCCGAAAAACGGCTCGAGAAATTCTTCGGGAATCGGAGATTGCCGTAAGTCCTTTTGCGCGTTCGTCACGACATTCGCGCACGATTGGAAAGCTGGAGAAGCCTGCTCGTTCACCGCTTCACCGGCTCCGCGTACAGCTCGGCGAGGCGTTCGCGGATGCTGGTCATCTCCTGCTTGCGGCCCATCTCTTCGAGGAGCTGCGCGTACTCCTGACCGATGATGAAGTACGGCGTCGTGTGCGCGCACGGCGATTGCGGCGGCGGGCGCATGCCCTTCCACACCTGTGCGTAGACGTCGGCAAGTCGATCGAGCTCGCTCTTCTCGCGGAGCACGTCGTCGACGAGCTGCATCGCCTCGACCGCCCGGGCGGGGATCGCGTCGACGTTCCCGATCAACTCGCCAATCGCTTGCAGCGCCCCATCAGGGTCCTTGCGCTCGATCAGCGCGCGCGCCCGCGCGATCTGGATGATCGCGACGAGGTCGACCCGCCGGTCAAATGTGACGCCCAATTCGGCCAGTGCCGCGGACCGATCGTCGGCGGGGAGCTTGGCGAGCATGCGCAGCCGCGCGTGCAGCGCCGCCTCGTCCGATCGGCCGGCGAGATGCTTCGAGATGAGTGACGCCGCCTCACGGAACTCGTCCGACCCTGGCCGGTGCTGCTGTGACCACTCAGCAACGCGGTTCCAGACGCGCCGATCCGACGGCGACAATTCCACCGCGCGTTTGAGCGCGGCAAGCTGCTCCTCCGCCGGCACGCGATCGAGCAGCTTGCACAGCGCGACCGCCGCCGCCCGCTTCGAGGCGGGCGTCTGCGTCGTGCCCGCGAGCAGCGACAGCTCCGCCAGCGAGACGTCCTCCATCGTTTGCGGGTCGATTGCCGTGCCGGACGACGCGAGGTGCATTCGATATCGGCCGCTCGTCGTGTCCCAGCGCGTCCTTCCGCCGCGACGATCGGCGAAGGCGACCCACGCCTGCGCCTCGCGCCCCTCGCCCGCCAGCGCCGCGCACGTCGTCGTCGGAATGCCGAACGTCTTGCCGATCTGCGCCGCGTAGTACGCCTGATCGGCCAGACTTCCGCCGAACTTTCGGAGGTTGGCGAGCGAGTAGACGTTGGCGGGATCGGTGTCGGGCTTGACGTCGCGCGTGAGCGGGCGCGTCGCGCCGTAGCCGACCTCGAAGAACGCGTTGCCGACGTTCGGCGGCTGCGCATACTGTCGCCGCGCCCAATCGACCTCGGCCTCGCTCAGCAGGTTGTCGACGACGAAGACGAGCAGCTCGACCGGCAGCTCCTCGGCGGCGCTGCGCGTGAGGCCGGGGTTGTCGGCATAGTGCCGGAAGACGCGGACGATGCGCGGCAGGTCCATCGGGCGCTCGTCGCCGCCGAAGCGATCGGGGTCGTCCCAGACCAGGCAGACGGCGGCGGTCAACTCGGGGAATCGCTCGAGCTTGTCGCGCTGATCGTTCCGCAGCGCCGTGAGCACCGCGAGCACGCGGTCGGGCGGGTCGGAAGTCGTCGCCGACAGCATCAGCGCCGGCGCGAGGCGCTTTTGCCGGATCAGCCACGCCAGCGCAGCCTTTCGATCCGCGGCGGGCGCGTTCACGCGCCCGAACCATCGCCCGAACTCGCGGAGCGTCGCGAGTTGCACGATGCGCGAGAGGTCCGCGGTGGCCGGATCACTCAGCGCTTCCGATGCCGCGTTGTCCACGGTCGCGGCAAACGCTGGAAGCGTCCCGCCCTCGGCGGCGGCGACGGCGGCGACGATGAACGGGTCGGCTGGCGCCGGCTTCGTCGCCGCGCTCGTGCGCGCCGCGAAGAGCGTCGAGAACATAATCAGCGAAAGCACAGCGTATCGCGCAAGCAGTGTCCGCATCACGTGCCATACCAGGATTTGAGATCGCGCGTGGCACGGGTTTGTAACCCGTGCACTCGTCCTGGAGACACGGGTTGCAAACCCGTGCCACGTGAAATGCCTAACGACCTTCGACATGCGCCTTCACCTCGGCCGAGACGTCATCCACGGAGATCGCGAGGAGATTGTTGCTGTGAACCACGCTGACGCGCGGGCCCATCGGCTTCCACACGGCGGGGTTCGTCGCGCCAAACAGGGCGACGGTCGGCAGCCCCATCACGCCGGCGAGGTGCGTCGGCCCGCTGTCGTTGCCGACGAAGAGCGACGCCGTCCGCAACTCGTTGAACAACTCGACGTAGGTCGCTGGTCGGCGCACGGAGCTGCCCGCGGCCTGTTCCAGCGCCGCGATGTCATCGGGCGAGAATCGCTCGCTCTCGACTTCGCCGATGAGGACGCGCACGTCCTTTCTCGCCCGGCGGATCTTGCCGATCAGCTTCACGAACCGCTCGACCGGCCAGCATTTTTCCCGCGAGCCGCTTCCGGGGTGGACGATGACGTCGCCGTCGTGCGACCGGCCGGTCCCGATGCCGCGGAGGTTGACCGAGCGCAGCATCTGCTCGACGGCCGACCTCAACCCCGGCGACGGCGCGAGCTGTTCGAGCAGGAAATGCGTCGCGTGGGTCGCGTAGTCATCGGGCGGCTTCGGCCGGAGCGAGACGAGTTGCGCGTGCGGCGCGAGCCGTGTGAACTGCGCTTCGCCGCCGGTGAACGTGTAGACCGCATGGGCCGACTCGAGCATCCGCGCCGGGCGCTCGGGGAGCGTCCCGTCCGGCGCGTACAGCGCGTGCCACCCCTGCTCGACGTCGTGCGACTCGACGTGCAGCGCCAGCTCGGCCAGTGAGCCCTTTGACGCGTGCGTGACGACGATGATCCGGCTCTGCGGGTGCAGCCGGCCCAGCGCCATGACGAGCGGCCACGTCAGCACGAAGTCGCCGAGCGCGCCGGCGTGGAAGATCAAGACATTGCGGCGAAGCATCGCGGCCATCGCCGGCATTTAACCACGCGGCGGGGCGGAATTGAAATGGCGCGCGGCTTGGCACCTGACCAGGAGACACGCAAAGATCGCAGAGACCGCAAAGACCGCAAAGAGAAACAAATTCCTCTTCTCTCTTCTTCACTCTTCTTGGCGATCTTTGTGATCTTTGCGCTCTTTGCGTCAGCGATTTAACGGCGCACCCTACCGCCCCGTCGTCATGTACACCGCAATGATCGCCTCGTACTTGTCCGGCTTCGGCTCAGCGGCCTTGCGCTTGGCCTCTTCCTCGTCC
>JBAUGM010000820.1:0-24375 GCA_049679725.1 Tepidisphaeraceae bacterium | reverse complement strand
CTCCAGAAGCGCGCGCAGTACGGCGAGGCGAAATACGTCCTGGAGCGCGCGATGGCGCTGTGCATCAGCTTTTACGGCGAGAACCACCCGCGCGTCGCCGCCGTCGCCAACAACCTCGGCCGCGTGCACAACGAGCTGGGCGAAGGGGCCGAGGCGCTGTCGTGCTACGAGCGGGCGCTGAACATCGACCGCTCGACCTACGGCGACACCGACGTGCACGTCGCGACGATCGTGAACAACTACGCCGTTTCCCTGCACAACGCCGGGCGCGCCGACGAGGCGCGGCAGCAGTTCGAGTGGGCGCTGGCGGTGTACGAGATGCACTACGGCAAGGACCACCCGAAGGTCGCCAGCGTCGTGAACAACCTTGGGTATGTCCTGCACTCCGCGGGGGACCTGGCGGGCGCGGCGGAGCTGTTCACGCGCAGCGCCGTGCTGGCGGAGGCGGCGTACCACCCGAATCATCCGGTCGTCGGGCACATCCTGGCGAACCTGGGCCTCGTGGCGCGACTTCGCGGCGACTTCGCGTCGTCCAGGGCGCATCTCGAGCGCGCCATGCAGATCAACGAAGGCGCGTACGGCCCCGATCACCCCGCCGTCTCGCGCACGGCGGGGCACTTGGGCGAGCTGTACGTGGCGCAGAACAAACTTCCCGCCGCGCGCGAGCAGTTCGAGCGCGCGCTCCGGATCGACGAACTGATCTACGGCCCGAACCACATCAGCGTCTTCAACCGGCTGAACCAACTGGGCCGCGTGCTGAAGGAGATGAGCGATTTCGACGGAGCGCGCAAGTGCCTGCACCGCGCGGCGGACATCCTCGCGACCGCCAAGGGGCCGGCGGCGACGACGTCGGATGCGCCCGGCAACGCATCCGACTCCGGCGCCGAGTTCGCGATGCAGCCGACGCGGCCGACGACGATCGATGACCTCACCCCGCTGGAAGTCGCGCCCGAGCCCCGAGCCGTGGCCGCGGGTGAGCTCGAGCCGCTGGCGGACCTGGGCCCGGGTTTCATCGACGACGGCGCCGACCTGCCGAAGTTCAAACGCGAGGAAGGCGACGAGGAGTGAACGGATGGAGCTTCCCGAGCGCAACGGCGCTACGCGGACGCTCGTCCGCGAGACCAAGCGTTGCGACCGGATGGCGGACGGCGTGTATCACGTCGGCGTCTACTTCGTCGATGAAGGCGCGGCCGCGCCGCTTCCCAATTGATCGGCGTCCGCATCGTCGTCGCGCGCTTCGGGCCCGGTCGATGTCTCGCCGACCAGCGATCCGAACCGTCGCAGTTGCGACGAAAGCAGCGCGACGGCGACGACGGTGACGATCGTCCCCACCCCGCCGAAGATCACCGCCGCGATCGGTCCCATCAACGCGGCCGTCAGACCCGATTCCAGGCCGCCCAGTTCGTTGCTCGCGCCGATCGAGATGTTGTTGACCGCCGACACCCGGCCGCGCATCGGGTCGGGTGTCAGCACCTGCACGAGCGTGTGGCGGACGACGACGGAGATCGCGTCGAACGCGCCGATCAGGAACAGGGCCCCCATCGACAGCCAGAAGTTGCGGCTGAGGCCGAACACGATCGTCGCCGCGCCGAACCCGGCGACGGCCAGGAGCATGTTGCGCCCCGCGTGCTTCATGGGCGGCAGGTGGGCGATGATCATCGCCATCACGAACGCGCCGATCGCGTCGGCGGCGCGAAGCCAGCCCAGGCCCGACGGGCCGACCTTCAGGATGTCCTTGGCGAAGACGGGCAGCAGCCAGACCGCGCCGCCCAGCAGGACGGCGAAGAGGTCGAGCGTCATCGTGGCCAGGAGGACCTTGCGCTGCCAGATGAAGCGGAAGCCGGCCAGCAATGAGCGGTCGACGTGGTCCGATGGATTCGCCTCGATCGGCCGGATCCGCACCGTGAAGATCATCGCCGCGAAGCTCAGCGCGCAGGCGACGTCGACGTAATACGCGGCCGAAACGGAGCCGAAGCGATTCAGGCTCCACGCGACGATCACGCCGGCCAGCGCCGGACCGCCCATCGTCGCGAGCTGAAAAAGGCTGGAGTTCCACGTCACGGCGTTGGGGAACACGCTGGGCGGGACGACCAGCGGCAACAGCGAGGACCGCGCCGGCCGGCCGATCACGAGGAACGCGGCGTTGAGCCCGAGGATCGCGTACATCCACGGCACCGAGCCCGACCGGTACGACAGCAGCGCCAATCCCAGCGAGCAGATCGCCGCCCCCAACGAGCTGATCGCGATGATTCGCCGCCGGTCGAACTTGTCTGCCCAATGCCCTGCGGGCAACGCCAGCGCGAACAGCGGGATGACCTGGATGCCCGCGACCCAGCCGAGCGCGAGCTTCGAGCCCGTGCGGTCGTACACCTCCCAGCCCAGCGCGGTCGAAACCATATGATGGCCGACGACCGAGATCAGCCAGCCGACGGAGAAGATGAGATAGTTGGGGTGGCGCAGCGCGGCGTAGGGATCATGCCTGGGCGGGGAGCGATCGAGCGCGGGGATCGCGGGTGCCGCGTATTCCAGTTCTCCCTCAGTCGGCGCGCTCGACGCGGGGCGATCGGGGTCCGGTTCTTCGTACGCTCGTTCCGTCGGTTTCGTCTCTGCCATCGCGCGCTGCCGGACAAGATCTCGCTAGCAACCCAAAAAATGTGTCGGCGAAGTGTAGGGCGGTGCGACGCGCGCCGCGAGTGGGTAAAATGCACGAACCATCCAATCGGGCGGCCGTAGCGTGTGAGGAGCATTTCGCGTTCGGCACAGGCGTTCGGCACAGGGGCCACGGAGTTGGCGTAGATGAAGAATCGAGCGATGGACCTGCTGAAGTACCAGCCGTTCCCCGCGCTGGCCGAGGCGGTGCGCGCCACCGCCGGTGTCGTCATCGAGCGCTGGCAGGCCGCCGTGCGCCGCACGCTGCCCAACGCCAACGACCTGACGATCAAACAGCTTCACGACGACCTCCCCGACATCCTGCTCATGATCGCCGAAGCGCTGGAGGCCGACGAGCCGAAGGCGACCAAGGTGCTGATGGACGAAGCCGTCGTGCACGGCGAGGCCCGTTTCGACCAGAACTACAGCATCGGCGACGTCCTCATCGAATACAGCCTGCTCCGGCGCATCCTGTGCGAGGACGTGCTCCGCCACCTCGATCGAGAGATGACGGTCGAGGAACTGTCCGCGCTCAACCTCGCGGTGGACGTCGCGGTGCGCCGCGGCGTCGTCACCTTCGCCGCCGAGCAGCGCAGCGAGCTGCAGGCCGTCGTCGAGGCGCAGACGAAGTACCTCGCGTTCCTCTCCCACGACCTCCGCGGCGGGCTCAACGGCGTGCTGCTGATGATCGAAGTCCTCCGCCGGGACCTGGCGAAGGAGCCGAAGTTCGGCGAATCGCTGGAAGACCTGGAGATGATGCGCCGCTCGATCCTCGAGACCGTCGGCACGATGGACCGGTTCCTCCACGCCGAGCGATTCCGCAAGGGCAAGGTGCAGGTCCGCCCCGCCAAGATCGACGTGAAGCGGCTGGTCAACGAGACGGCAACCCACTTCAGCTATCTCGCGAAAGACAAGAACCTCCGCCTCGTCCCGGACGTGACCGACGGCGCGACCATCGTGTCGGACAAGGAACTGGTCACCGTCATCCTGCAGAACCTCGTTGCCAACGCCGTGAAGTACTCGCCCGCGGGCGAGGTGCGGATCAAGGCGGCGTGCGAGGACGCGAAGGGGTGCGTGATCTCGGTCATCGACCAGGGCCCGGGCATCGCCCAGGACCGGCTGGCGCAGCTCTTCACGCCCTTCATCCGCGGCGAAACGCACGGGCAATCCGGCACCGGGCTGGGGCTCTCCATCGCCCGGCAGGCGGCGGACCTGATCAAGGCGAAGCTGTGGGCTGAGTCGAAGGTGGGGGCGGGGTCGACGTTTCACCTGTCGCTGCCGCGCGCGCTGACGGGCGGTGACAGCGCAGCGCCCGCGTCGAGGTGATGCGCGCGCCCGTGTTCCAACTGTCGACTCCTCGCGAAGACATCAGAACCTCGATCGGCATCCTCCCTCTTCCCGGCGTACCGGGAAGAGGGAGGATGGCTACCTTGCTCCGCCGCGCCGTTGGCAGGCGGGGCACCAGTGCGTCGAGCGTCCGCCGAGGACGATTCGGCGGATGGGGGTGCCGCACGCGGCGCAGGGTTGGCCCGCACGCGCGTAGACGCGGTGGAGGCTTTGGAATCCGCCGCGCTCTCCGTCGGCGTCGACGTAATCGCGCAGCGTGCTGCCGCGGTGGCGGATCGCGCGCTTGAGCGTCACCTTGATCGCGCGCGTCAAACGGACGAGGTCATCCGCCTTCAGGCGGTCGGCGCGCTTGAGCGGGTGAATGCCCGCGGCGAAGAGCGACTCATCCACGTAAATGTTCCCGAGGCCAGCGACCACACGCTGGTCCATCAGCGCGTTCTTCACCGCCCGCTTCGTGCGCGATAGCTTCGCGGCCAGTTGCGTCACGGTCATCGCGAGCGGCTCCGGGCCCATCCGATCGTCGGCCGACGGATCCCGGCCCAGCCAGAAGATCCCGCCGAAGCGGCGCGGGTCGCGAAAGCGGAGCTGCGCGGGCTTGGGGCCAAGGTCCGCGATGAAGTGCGTGTGTGGCTCGATCGGCGCATCCGGCCGCTCGATCGTCATCCGGCCGGTCATCCCAAGGTGGAAGTAGAGCGCGTTTCCGTCATCGAGCGCGATGACAATCCGCTTCCCGCGGCGCGTGATCGAGGTGACGGTCCGCCCCGTTAGCGCCGCGGCGAGATCGAACCCGCTCGGCCGAACGATGTCGGGCCGAACGTGCGCAACCCGGCGGAATGTCCCGCCCGCGAGGCGCGGCGACAATGTGTTTACGACGGTCTGGACTTCGGGCAGTTCGGGCACGCGTGGAACTTTCCTCCGCCCGGCGCATCCATTGCTGTTGAGGCGGTTGGCAGGGAGGCTACTATATGTCGTGCCTCCAAACCACGCACAACACGTTCCGCCACGGGGGGCGACGCTGAATTAAACGCCGTTTACGACTCCGCGACCGCAGGGAGAGAAACGCTCATGGAATCGCAGCAACCGCAGATCGGGATCACCCAGCCGCAGCAGACCGACCTCGCCGGCGAGGAGCTGGCGGCCGTCGAGAAGCTCCAGCAGGGCTACCACAACATGAAGGCCGAGCTCGGCAAGGTGATCGTCGGGCAGGAGGCGGTCATCGAAGAGCTGCTCGTCGCGCTCTTCTGCAAGGGACACGCGCTGCTCGTCGGCGTGCCGGGGCTGGCGAAGACGCTGCTCATCTCGACGCTCTCCAAGACGCTGGGCCTGAGCTTCAGCCGCATCCAGTTCACGCCCGACCTGATGCCCAGCGACATCACGGGCACGGAGATCATCGAGGAAGACAAGACCACCGGTGGCCGCGCCATGCGGTTCGTCCGCGGCCCGATCTTTGCGAACGTCATCCTGGCAGACGAGATCAACCGCACCCCGCCCAAAACGCAGGCAGCGCTCCTCGAGGCGATGCAGGAGCACCAGGTGACGGCCGGCGGGAAGCAGCACCGGCTCCAGCAGCCGTTCTTCGTCCTGGCGACGCAGAACCCGATCGAGCAGGAAGGCACTTACCCGCTTCCCGAAGCGCAGCTCGACCGGTTCATGTTCAACATCAACGTCGGCTACCCGACGGAAGATGAGGAGTTCCAGATTGTCCGGCTGACGACGATGGGTCGATCGATCCACCTCGATCAGGTGCTCAGCGGCGACGAGGTGATGGCGCTTCAGGACATCGTGCGAAAGGTCCCCGTGGCCGATCACGTGATCCGCTACGCCCTCCAGTTCTCGCGCCTCACGCGACGCACGGAAGGTGGCGTCCCGGACTTCGTCAACGACTTCGTCAGCTGGGGCGCCGGCCCCCGCGCCAGCCAGTACCTGATCCTCGCCGGCAAGGCCCGCGCGCTGCTGAAGGGTCGCTATCACGTCAGCACGGAAGACATCCGCCAGGTCGCGCTGCCCGTGCTGCGGCACCGCATCGTCACGAACTTCAACGCCGAGGCCGAGGGGATCAAGAGCGACACGATCGTGAAGCGGCTGATCGAGCACATCCCGCGGCAGCAGTATGACGAACTCGACAAGACCGCCGCCAAGCTCATGCGCGACCAGCCGGCGGCTTGAGGAAAATGGCGAATCCGAGCGACATTTTCACCAAGCTCCGGCTGACGCCCGGGCAATGGCGCGCCGTCGCCGAACGTCGATTCGGCGACGCGAGTTACCTCATTGATAGCGGAAATGCAGAGCGCGCGACCGGTGGGATCTACATGGCAGGGTTCGTCATCGAATGCCTGCTCAAAGCGCTACTGCTTGAGCGGCACCCTAACCTGGCGAAACCGGTCGATCCGGCCAAGCTATCCGAATCCGACCGATCGGTTCACTCACTGCTCTACAGTCACGAGCTCGACGACATGCTGGGGTTTCTGCCGGAAATCGAGAAGAAGCTTGGAGGGGTAAAGACAAAGTCTGGCGACTCTGCGTGGCGGACCTTTAGCACCATCTGTGAGGAGTGGGCTGTTTATGCCCGCTATTCACCTCGGATCGCAAAGCTGGATCGGGCCAGGCAGTTCATCGAAACAATCGAAGAGGTGAAAAAATGGCTGAAGGAATTGTAGCACCGCCCGCATACGTGCCTCGTCTCTCGAACGCGCTTCAGGCTGCGTTGAATGGGGCGCAGGTCACATTTGAGCGGGTTCGCGGGGATCGCTACCGCTTCGTGGTGATTGCGCAGGAGTTCGATGGCCAGGAGCATCCGCAACGTCAACGCACAGTTTGGAACGTTGCCGACGGTGCGCTGCCGAGGGAAGACCTCTTGAACGTGGCAATGATCATTACGCTCAGTCCCACTGAAGTATAAATGTCCGCTCTCGCCGATTATCGCAAGTACCTCGACCCCCGCACCCTCGCGCGGATCGGCGCGCTCGACCTGCGCGCCCGCCTCATCGTCGAAGGCTTGATGACCGGCATGCACCGCTCGCCGTACCAGGGCATCTCCGTCGAGTTCGCCCAGCACCGCCAGTACTCCCCCGGCGACGACACGCGGCACGTCGATTGGAAGCAGTACGCCAAGACCGACAAGATCTATCTGAAGCAGTACCTTCAGGAGACGAACCTTCACCTGATCTGCGTCGTCGACGCCAGCGAATCGATGGGCTACGGCTCGGTCAAGGGCGACGGAGGGGCAACGTGGACGAAATACGATCACGCGACGGCGATCGCGGCGTCGCTGTCGTACATGGCGATTCAGCAGCAGGATTCGGTGGGGCTGGCGATCTTCGACCAGGCGCTGAGCCGCTACTTCAAGCCCAGCAACTCGCCGGGGCAGTGGAAGGTCGTCGTCAACGAGTTGCAGCAAGTCCCGCGGTGGAACAAGACGAACACGGGCAAGATCCTCGACCAGATCGCGGAGAAGCTGAACCACCGAAGCCTGATCGTGATCCTCTCCGACTTCTTCGACGATTTGGAAGGCATCCAGCAGGGGCTGCGGCACCTCCGATACAAGAAGCACGAGCTGATGGTGTTCCAGATCCTCGATCCGATGGAAGTCAACTTCCCGTTCGAGGACGTGACGCTGTTCAAGGGACTGGAAGGCCTCGGCGAACTGCTTACGGAGCCTCGGGCGCTGCGCGAGGGTTACCTGCAGCAGTTGAGCGAGTTCACGGAAGGGATGAAGAAGATGTGCCGTGGAATGCACATCGACTTCCAGCGAATGAACAGCGGCGATTCGCTCGACGTCGCGCTGAGCGGCTTCCTGGCGACTAGGGCCGCATCGATCAAATGAATTGCAGTGGCATGGGCGTCTCGCCCTTGCGTTTTTGACCTACGAAGCATGGGCGAGACGCCCATGCCACTGAATGACGGTCGTTCAACCCATCCTCGCCTTCGGCTTCGTCACCCCCGCGTTCTTCGCGGCGGGGTTGGCGCTGGTGGGGATTCCCATCCTCATCCACATCCTCAACCGCCGGCGCTACAAGACGGTGAGTTGGGCGGCCATGGAGTTTCTGCTCCGGGCGATGAAGAAGAACCGGCGGCGGCTGAAGTTCGAGCAGTGGCTGCTGCTGGCGACGCGCTGCCTGCTGCTGTTCCTCGCCGCCACCGCGCTGGCCCGGCCGTTCGGGTGCTCGCAGCAGACGATCGCGTCGATCGCCGGCTCGCGTTCCGGGCTGCACGTGTTCGTGATCGACAACAGCTACTCGATGGGGTACGAGGCCGACCGCCCCGATGCGCGGACGCACCTCGACCAAGCCAAACGCCTCGCGAAGGGGCTCATCGACCGCCTCTCCTCCGGCGGCGAAGCCGTCGCGATCGTCACCGCCGGCCGACCGGCGCAGGCGGTCATTTCCGCGCCGAGCTACGACCTCAACGCCGCCAAGTCCGCGATCGACCGCATCGAACAAACCGCCGGCGGCACGGATCTGTCCGGCGCGCTGCAGAAGGCGATCGAGATCGGCAAGGTCGAGACGACCCAGCCGCGCAAGTACGTCTACCTCTTCACCGATGCGACGCGCAGCGCCTTCGGTTTCGAGAAGCCCGGCGAAGCCGACGCGATCGAGAAGGCGGCCGTCGAGCTGGCGAGCGTCTACCGCGTCACCCACTTTAGCCTCGGCAAGCAGAACCAGTGGAACCACGCTGTCCTCGACCTGACGCCCTCGGTCAACCTGCTGACGTCGCGCTCGGATGCCACCTTCGCCGCCGATGTAAAGGGTTTCGGCACGGGTCCCGACGCACAGCTCCAGTGGAAGGTGGACGACGTCCCCCTGACCGGCGGCGGCACATTGAAACTCGACGCCGACACCAAGGCGCAGCTCCAATCCAACCTTCCCCGCGCCGGCGGGCTGCACGTGATCTCCGCCAACCTGATCACCGATGACCGATTGAAGGTCGACAACGCGCGCACGCGCGTGTTCGACGTCGTCTCGGAGCTGAAGGTGCTCATCGTCGAGGGCGAGCGCGGCATCAACCGCCTCGCGGGTTCCGGCGCATTCCTCGACCTCGCCCTCGCGCCCCCGGCGGAGGCGGCCGAGAACGGCGCGCGGACGAACAGCTACGTCGCGACGGAGCTGATCAGCGACCTGGAACTGGGCAATAAGGTGCTCGGCGATTACCGGGCCGTCATCCTCGCCGGGGTCGGGCAGATCCAGCCGAACCAGGCACAGCAGCTCGAGCATTTCGTCAGGCAGGGCGGCACGCTCATGTTGTTCATGGGCGAGCAGGTCAGCGGCGACAACTACAACGCCACGCTCCTCCCGCGCGGCCTGCTCCCCGGGCCGATGACCAAGCGCGTCAGCGTGACCGGGGCGCGCGGGTACACGTTCGACTTCAACCCGCGCGTCGAGCCGCACCGCTTGCTTCGCGAGTTTCGCGAGCAGGAACAATCCGGCCTGAACACCGCGCAGGTCTTCACCTATTGGCAGGTCGATCCGAAGGCCGACGGGAAGGTCGAGCGCGTGCTCGACTACATCGCTCCCCCCGAGGCGGCCACGACCGAAAAGTCACAGAAAGATCCCGCCATCACGCTGCACGAGTTGGGCGAGGGGCGCGTCCTCTTCTACTCGACCACCGCCAACGCGGAGTGGACCGGCTTTCCCGCCAAGCCCGCGTATGTCGCGCTGATGCACGAACTGCTGGCCGGGAGCGTGAACTCATCGGAAGGCTGGCTGAACCGCACGGTCGGAGAACCGTTGCAAGTCCCGCCGTGGCTGCGACTCACGGGCACGCCGACGCTGCACGACCCCGCGAAGCAGGAAGTCGTCATCGACCAGTCGACCCCGCCCGGCGGCACGCCGGCGTACAAGAGCCGGCCGCTGGCGAAGCCCGGCGTCTACACGCTCTCGACCGGCACGCGCACGATGCCCGTTTCCGTCAACGTCCCATCGGATGAGGCCGACATCCGCACGATCGATCGCGCCGCGATCAAGAACGCGCTCGGCGACATCGACGTCGCGCTGGAATCGGATCAGCTCCCCGCCGAGACCGTCTCCGCCGACGCCGGCAACGACTACGGCTGGAGCGTGATGGCGATCGTGCTGGCGTTGGTCGCGGTGGAGTGTTTCATGGCGATGCGGTTTGGGCACTATCGACGATGAAGTCAGTTGTCAGTCGTCCGTTGTCAGTTGCAAAGGCGACACAACGGACAACTGACAACGGACCCCTGACATGCAACGATTGATCGAGATCATCTTCGGCATCCCCAAGGGCTTTCTCAGCCAGCAGGGGGAGTTCTCGCTGCAGTTTCACCCGCAGTGGCCGTGGCAGGAGACGGTGGGGGCGGGGGCGTGGAACTTTTTGCTGGCGGTCCTTGCGATCGCGCTGGTCGTGTACGTCTATCGACGGGAAGGACGGTCGCGCGGGGCGCGCATCGTGCTCGGCGTGATGCGCGGGTTACTTCTGGCGTTCGTGCTGGCGCTGCTCAACCGGCCGGTGCTGACGCTGGGGCAGAGCCGCACCGAGCCGTCGGTGCTGGCGATCATGATCGACGACAGCATCTCCATGCGCGTCCGCGACGGCGCGGGCGACAAGGCCGCCCAGCCGATGACGCGCCTCGATGCCGCCATCGAGTTGCTCAGCGGGGCGGATCAAAAACTCCTCAACGAACTGCGCAAGCAGCACACCGTTCGGCTTTACAGGTTCAGCCAGGACGCGAACCCGCTGGCCACAAGCCAGCCGAGCGCCTCGCTCGCCGCCGAGCTGAAGGCCGAGGGTCAGCACACGCAGGTGCTGCGATCCGTGCGGACGGTGCTGAACGACCTGCAGGGCCAGCGCCTCGCCGGCGTCGTGGTGCTGACGGACGGCCGCGAGACGCCCGCCACGCCGATCGCCGAAGCGCTGGCGCCGGTGAAGGACTACAACGTCAAGGTGTATCCGATCGCCGTTGGCTCCGAGCAGCCGCCGCAGAACGTGGAGATCCAGGCGGTCAACGTGCAGGACAGCGCGTTCAAGGGCGACCTCGTGAACGTGAAAGCGACCATTCGCGGCACGGGTTACGGCCCCGGCCAGGTCGTCACGATGCAGGTGAAGGACAAGAAGACGGGCAAGCTGCTCACCGCCCCCGGGCTCACCGGCGAGACGCGCGTGACGCTGGCGGATGACAAGCCGGTCGAGGTTGAACTGCCCATCAAGGTCGACGAGATCGGCACGCTCGACCTCAACATCGAAGCGCTGAAGCAGGCCGGCGAGCTGGACGATGAGGACAATTTGCGGACCGCGCAGCTGGCCGTGCTCGACGCGAAGATCGCCGTGCTCTACGTCGACGGCTACCCGCGCTGGGAGTACCGCTACATCAAGAACGAGATGATGCGCGACGCCACGGTCGACATCTCGTGCCTGCTCACCAGCGCCGACCCATCATTCGCGCAGGAGGGCGACAAGCCGATCCGGCGGTTCCCCGAGAGCATCGAGGAGATGATGGAGTACGACGTCGTCGTCTTCGGCGACGTCGAGCCGCGACAGTTCACGGACAACCAGCTCCAGCTCGTCGCCGACTTTGTCGCCAAGCGCGGCGGCGGGTTCGGGATGATCGCGGGGCCGAAATGGGCGCCGATGGCGTTCCGCAACACCGCCATCGAGCCGCTGCTGCCGGTCGCGTTCGGACAGAATGACGTCGACGACCCCGCCGCCGCGGTTGACGGGTTCCGCCCCGCGCTGACGAAGGATGGCGAGGCATCGAGCATCTTCCGCTTCTTCACCGACAAGGCGACGAACGAATCGTTCCTCCGCGACAAGATCCAGGCGATCTTCTGGTACCGCCGGGGCGTGTCGGCCAAGCCGGGCGTGGGCGAAGTGCTCGCGACCCATCCGAACGACGTCGGCCCCGACGGTCGCAAGGCGCCGCTGCTCGTGCTCGGGCGCTTCGGCGCGGGGCGGACGCTGTTCAGCGGCATCGACGACTCGTGGCGCTGGCGCTTCTACACGGGCGAGAGCATCTTCGACACCTACTGGGTGCAACAGTTCCGCTACCTCGCCCGCAGCAAAAAGCTCGGCCAGCGCCGGCTGACGTTCACGTCGCTCCGGCCGGTCTATGAGCTGGGCCAGCAGGTGCGCGTCAGCATGAGAGTTCTGGACCCGCAATTGCTCACGCAACTTCCCGAGCAGATCCGCGTCGAAATCCAGGACGCAACCGGCGCGGTCGTCGGCCATGAGAACCTCGTCCGCCAGGAGGGTCAGCCCGAGCTGTACGCCTCGAACTTCGGGGCCGATCGGGTGGGGCGGTTCACGATCAAGCTCCCCCCGATCGCGGGCGGGGTCGAGGCCATGGACCTGCCCGTCGAGGTCAGCGTGCCCCGGCTGGAACTGGTGCAGCCGCAGGTGGATCGGACGCTTTTGAGCCGTTTGGCATCGGAAACGCTGGGCCAAACCGTCGCTCTGGAAGAAGCTAGGGCCAAGCTGCCGACGTTAGTGCAGAGTGCCGCAAAGGTGATTCCGATCGAAACCAGCGAGCCGCTCTGGGATGCCCCGTTGGCCCTGGTTTTGTTCGTTTTGCTGATCACGGTCGAGTGGGTCGTGCGTAAGATGTATGGGATGGTCTAGTAGCACGGGCTTCCAGCCCGTGTCTTGAATTGGAATTGAAGACACGGGCTGGAAGCCCGTGCCACTGGGAGCTCACATGCCTCCGACAATCCTGATGCAGTCGCTGGAAGCGCTTCGCCGCAAGGTCAAGCTGCTTGGGGTGGCCTACGGCGTTGGGTTGCTGTTGGCGTGCGCGGTGGCGCTGCTGCTCTGTGCGGTGGTCCTCGACTACCTGCTGAACCTCCCGGCGCTGCCGCGGCTGGTGGTGATGCTCGCGTCGCTCGGGGCGATCGGCTTCGTGCTGGCCAAGTACGTCCTGCGCCCCGCACTCTCGCGCCTGACCATCGGCGACGTCGCAGGCCGACTTGAAACGACGTTCCCGCAGTTCGACGACCGGTTGCGCAGCACCGTCAACTTCATGCGCGGCGAGAACCCCGGCTCCGACATCATGCAGCAGCGCGTGATCACCGAGGCGGGCTCAGTCGCCGCCAAGGTGGACTTCAACCGCGCGCTGGTGATGAAGCCTGTCTGGTACTCCGCCGCCGCGGGGGCGGGCGCGGTGCTGCTGCTCATCCTGCTGTCGGTGGCGGTGAGCCCGATGTACCGCAACATCGCGCTGTCGCGCCTCTTCACGCCGTTCTCCGGCGCCGCCTGGCCCAAGCGCGTGCAGATCGACCTCGTCAACGATGTTCCCAAGCGCGTCCCCGTCGGGCAGCGCGTCGACCTGAAGATGAAGCTCGCCAAGGGCGACCGCGCCTCGATGAAGGCGGTCGTCCATTACCAGTACGGCACCGGCCCGTGGCAGCAGGAACTGATGTCGCGTGGCGCGGACGGCACGTACGCCGCCTCGCTCGACGCGCGCGTCGATCCCGGGGCGGCCAGGGGCGAGATGAAGGTCCGCATCTCGGCCGGCGACGACGTCAAGCTCGTCGCGCCGATCACGATCCTCCCGAGGCTGGCCGTGACGAAGGTCCAAGCCGTCGTCACCCCGCCCAAGTACGTCGGCGGCGGCAAGCCGGGCGAGCCGATCAACCTGACGACCGGCCCCGCGCTCATGCCCACGGGCTCCGACGTCGCCCTGCAAATCTCGTTCAACAAGCCGCTCGCCGCCGACGCGGGGCTGAAGATCGTCCCCGTCTCGGAGGACATGAAGCTCCCGCAGATCGCCTGGCAGACGGCGGGTGAAACGGTCGTCGGCAAATGGAGCGCAACCGATTCGCTGCGCTTCCACGTCATCGCCACCGATTCAGATGGGTTCAAGAACTCGGGCATCGAAGAGTACGAAATCATCGTCAAGCCCGATCAGGCGCCGACGGTCCAGATCGAAGTCCCGCGCCGCAACGAGGAGCGAACTCCTGTCGCCACCGTTCCGCTCCAGGCGGTCGCGGAGGACGATTACGGCGTGCAGTCGCTGAAGCTCGTCGTCGAGCGCCTCGGCGACCCTTCGAGAGCCTCAGGGCAGGGCAAGAAGCACTGGGAGATCGACCTCCTCAGCGGCTCCGCGCCGGTCGAGGCCGTGCAGTGGACTGCGCTCGAAGGCGCAGGCGATCGCCAGCGCTTCCGCGCGAGCTACGCGTGGGACCTCGCGCAGCTCCCGCAGGCCGAGCTGAAGCCCGGCGACGTGCTCGAGTACCACCTGCTCGTGAAGGACAACTACGACCTGGCCGGCAAGTTCCACGAGCCGGTCGCCAGCGGCAAGCTGCGCATCACGATCATCAGCCAGGAGCAACTCGTCGACGCGATCACGAACGAGCTGCGCACGATCGCCGGCAACATCACCGAGGTCCGCAACGGCCAGAACCGCACGAAGGAAGAGACGTCCAGCCTCGCGAAGGACACGGAGAAGAAGGACGACCTCGACGCCGGCGATCGCGCCGCGGCCGAGCGGCTCGGCGGGCAGCAATCCACAGCGGCATCACAGACGAAGCAGGTGGCCGGCAAGCTCGACGCCGTCCAGCAGCGCCTCGCGGAGAACAAATCGCCCGCGCAGGACCTGAACGACCTCGCCCGTGACGTGAAGGACGTGCTGAACAAGACGGCCGAGGAGCCGATGAAGGAGGCCGTCTCCAAGCTCGGCTCCGCCCACCAGGAGAAGCTCGCCCCGCCGCAGCGAAACGACACGCTGAACGCCGCCGTCGCCAGCCAGCAGCAGGCCGCCGACAACCTTCAGCGCGCGCTGGACCGCATGGCCAACATCGGCAGCCTCCAGACCGCGATCGACCGATTCGCGAACCTGCTCGCGGACCAGCAGAAGGTCAGCAAGGAAACGAAGGGCATCGGCGCCGACAACATGGGCAAGAAGCCCGAGCAGATGGACGCGAAGGAGCGCGAGCGGTTGGAGAAGAACGCCAAGGACCAGGAGAACCTCGCCGCCAAGACGCAGAAGGCGTTGGATGACCTGCAGAAGACCTCCGACCAGCTCGCCAAGGCCGACCCGTCCGCCGCCGAGGCGATGAAGCAGGCGGCCAAGACGGGCCAGACGCAGCAGGTCGCCCCCAACCAGAAGCAGGCGTCGCAACAGGCGAAGCAGAACCAGCAGGCCGGCGCGCAGGCGGCGCAGAAGAAGGCCGAGTTGGGCCTTCAGATGATCATCAACCAGCTTCGTGAGGCCGAGCGGCGCAAGCTCGAAGAGCTGAGCAAGAAGCTCGAGGACCTGCAGAAGCAGATCGCGAACCTCATCCGCCGCCAGTCCGGTCACAACCTCGACAACCTCACGCTCCAAGGCCCCGGCGTGCTCGGGAAGCTCGACAAGGAGACGCTCGACGCGCTGATGACCAAGGCCGAGCGGGTGAAGGACGCGCTCCCGCCCGTGCCGGAGCTCCCGCAGTTGTCGACGTCGCAGGAGCAGACGGAGCGCAACACGCGCGACATCGCCAAAGCGGTGGAGAACGTGCCCAACGGCTCGGAGCCGGCTGCTCACCTCACCCGCGCCGCGGGGAAGATGGAGCGGGCGATCGTGAGCCTGCGCGCCAAGAAATTGCCCGAGGCGTACGAGCCGTCGCAGGTCGAGGCGCTGGCGGCGCTGGAAGAGGCCAAGCGCATCGTCGACGAGCAGAAGGCGGCCATCGACGCGAAGCGCGACCAGCAGCAGAAGGAAGCGATCCGCCAGGTCTACGTCAAGATCAAGGAAGATCAGGAGAAGGTGAACGCCGACACGACGCGGATCGACGCCGCCCGCGCGCAGGGCCGCGAGCTGCCGCGCGTCGAATCCGTCCGCCTCGTCGCCCTCCCGGGCGAGCAGGGCGAGCTGTCCAAGCGTACGACCGCACTGGAGGAAGACCTCTCGGCCCTGGGCAGCATCATCTACATCTGGGCGAACAAGGACATCGTCGGCTCGATGGACGCGGTGAAGACGGATCTCGCCAAGCCCGAGACCGGCGTCCCGACGCGGGCCGAGCAGACGCGCGTCGTCGAGCAGCTCGACGCCATGATCAAGAACCTCGCCATCAAGCCGCTGGAGCGCAAGTTCGAGTCCCGCGGCGGCGGAGGTGGCGGCGGGCAGTGCGCGCCCAAGCTCCCGACCGAGGCCGAGCTGCGACTATTGAAGGACCTGCAGCTGGCCGTCAACAAGAGCACGAAGACGATCGATGCCGAGAAGGTGAAGGACCAGCCCAAGCTCCTCGCGCTGGGCAGCCGCCAGGGCGAGCTCCGCAGCCTGCTCGACGAGACGCTCCAGAAAGCGTCCGGCGGCGAGGTGAAGCTCGGCCCCGAGCCCGATCCGAAGGACCAGCTCCCGGAGGAAGCCGGCAAGGAACTCATCGAGAAGCAGGAGCTCGTCGACGACCTGCTCCAGGGCGCGCCGGATCCCGAGAAGATCATGAAGGGCACCGCCGACGTCGGCTCGCGCATGGCGCGCTCGCGTCAGCGATTGGCCCTCAACAGTGACCCGGGCAAGGTCACGCAGCTCATCCAGGACCGCATCATCCTGGATCTGGATGGCCTGATCGAGCAGGCGCGCAAGCAGGAGTGCCAGCCGGGCCCGAGCGACCAGCAGCTCACGCAGAAACCCGGTGAGAAGAAGCCCGGCGCGCGCGACAGCGGCGTCCAGGCGCAGAATACCGGCAAGCCCGGCCAGCCCAAACCCAACACCGGCAAGACGCCCGCCGCCAACAGCGGTGCGCCCGGGGCGGCGGCGACGAACACGGACCTCTCGCAGGTGATCAGCGAGTCGGAGAAGGAGTGGGGCCGGCTCAGTCCGCGCACGCGCGACGCCGTGCTCGAGGGCCAGACCGAGCAGCCGCTGGAGAAGTACCGCAAGGTGATCGAGGACTACTACCGCGGCGTCTCGACGGAGCGGCAATGACGTGGCAGGAACGGATTCTTACCCCCGCTCTTACCCCCTCTCCCGGTACTCCGGGAGAGGGTAGGGGAGAGGGGCGATGGCGCAGCCGAGCGCGAACGTCGAACGACGTACGTGTCGAAGCAACCCCTCACGCCAACCCTCTCCTCGCGTACAGGGACAGGGGACAAGAGACCGCCTCACGCGTCGCGCGCGTCGCAATGGTAGCCGCGCTCACGGCGGGCTTGCTTTCATCATCCGCGCACGCCCAACGCGCGCCGGCCAAGAAACCCGACACCGCCCTCGCCGCCCAGCCCAACCAGGTCCGTGGCGACGAGATCACCCCCGCCCAGGAGGCGGCCGTCGCCAAGGGCCTCTCGTGGCTCGCTGCCGCTCAAGGCCGCGACGGCGCATACGGCGCCGGGGGCGGCGGCTCCAAGCACGCCGGCATCACCGCGCTTGCCGGGCTAGCGTTCATGCAGGCGGGTAATCTCCCCGGCCGCGGGAAGTACGGCGACAACGTTCAGCGCTGCCTCGACTTCATCCTCGCCAGTTGCCAGGAGTCCGGACTCATCGCCTCCGACCAGTCCCACGGCCCAATGTACGGCCACGGCTTCGCCACGCTCTTCCTCGGCGAGGTTTACGGCATGACCGGCGACGAGAACGTGAAGGAGAAGCTCCAGCGCGCCGTCCGCCTCATCCAGAAGACGCAGAACCGCGAGGGCGGCTGGCGCTACCAGCCCGTGCCCTACGACGCCGACATCTCCGTCACGATCACGGAGATCATGGCCCTGCGCGCTGCGCGCGACGCGGGCATCAAGGTCGAGAAGGAAACCATCGACAACGCCATCAAGTACGTGAAGAACTGCCAGAACCCCGACGGCGGGTTCTCCTACATGGCCAACCAGGGCGGCGGCGGGGGGAGCGGGTACGCACGAACCGCCGCGGGGGTCGCGTCGCTCTACTACGCCGGCATCTTCGACGGCAACGAGATCAACAACGGCCTCAACTACCTCAAGGCTTACACCCCCGGCAAGAGCGGCGCGAACGCCGACCAGGAAGGGCACTACTACTACGGCAACTACTACGCCGTGCAGGCGATGTTCCTCGCCGGCGGCGACTACTGGGCCACGTTCTACCCCGCCATCCGCGACCAGTTGATTGCCCGCCAGAACAAGAACAGCGGCGCCTGGTCCGGCGACTTCAGCGACGACTACGCGACGTCGATGGCGCTGATCATCCTCCAGATGCCCAACCGCTACCTGCCCGTCTACACGGGCAAGGGACCGGGCAGCTAACTCCTTCGGAGATTGCCGATTTGCGATTTGCGATTGCCGATTTCAGAAACCGCCCGATCGCCGCTTGCGGTTTCGCAGTGATCCTTTTGACGTCGTCGTGCGCTGCCGCTTTTGCCCAATCCGCGTGGACGCTGACGACGTCCGACTTCCAGACGCGCCCCGTCGACCTCGCCGGCATCGACGATGCCGGCGCGAAGGTTCGCGAGCACGGCGCTTCGGCCGAGTCGTCAATTGCCTGGAATCAGATCCTTCAACTCCAGCGCGCCGGCGCTCTCCAGTCCAACCCCGGCAAGTTCACGTTGCACCTGACCAACGGCGACCGCGTCAGCGGCGAGGCGCTCGAGCTCGCGGGCGAATCGCTCGCCTGGTCGGCGCCCGCGGCGGGGCGGGTCGACGTCAAGCTCAAGCAGGTCGTCGCCATCACCAAGGCCGGCGAGCAGCCCCCGCGTCGCGACGCAGCGCAACCCCCGCGCACCGAAGACGTCGTCTCCCTCACCAACGGCGACACCGCGCGCGGCCTCGTCTTTGCCGTCGACAAGGCGGGCATCACCGTGCAGGCCGACGGCAATCCCGTCACCGTGCCATGGGAATCCGTCCGCACCGTCACGCTTGCCTCCGTCACTGACGACGCCGCCGCAAAGAGCGAGCGCGGCGTGCGCGTCACGCTTGCCGACGGCTCGGTCCTCAGCGATTCGCGCGTCGCCCTCCAGGGTGACAAGGCCATCCTCGGCGCCGGCGACGCCAAACGCGAAGTCCTCGCCAGCGCCGTCATCGCCATCGAGCAGGTCAACGGCCCTGTCGCGTGGCTCTCGTCGCTGGCGCCCAGCGAAAGCGTGCAGACGCCGTTCCTCGAAACCGTCTTCCCCGCCCGCATGGACCGCACCGTCCGCGGCGAGCCGATCCGCTTCGGCGACCGCACCTTCCCGCGCGGCATCGGCGTCCACGCCTACTCGCGCCTCACCTGGCAGCTCCCGCAAGGGCGCTACAAGGCGTTCCGCACGCAGTACGCGATCGACGGCGATAAACCCTTCGCCAACGTCACCGTGCGCGTGAAGCTGGATGACAAGGTTGTCCACGAGACGACCGACTTCGTCGCCGGCACGCTCGCCGATGTCGTGCGCGTCCCGCTCGGGAATGCGAAGACGCTCACGCTGGAAGTCGACTACGGCAAGACCTACGACGTGCAGGACCGCTTCAGTTGGATCGAGCCGGCGCTGCTGGTGGAATAGCGCGTCATACCATGGCATCGTCATCCTGAGGTACTCCGAAGGATCTCGGGTTCGAGAATCGCGCGTGAGCCCGAGATCCTTCGGAGTTACCTCAGGATGACGTCGGACGGCGTTTGACGAGGGGAAGGGGAGGGGCGGGATGGCATTCGGCGGGCGCATAAAAAGAGACCGGTGCTCGCCGTTACACCGGTCTCCAAATCAGGCTGCCCGACCATAAGGCCGGAGACCCACAGCCTATCTGTGATGATCGGTAAACCCCGCTTCGCAACTTAACGAAATCGACCGATAAAAGTTCCTGGTTGTCAGTTGCTCGTTGCTGGTGAAGAAAACGGGATCGAGCCTTCCCTACTGACAACTGGCAACTGGCAACTCCTTCCCCCTATACTTCCGCCGCAATGAGTGAAGCGACGAACGTGGCGAAACTGGCGCTGGAAGACGGGACGGTGTTCACGGGTGCCGCCTTCGGCGCGGCGGGCACGACCGAGGGCGAGGTCGTCTTCAACACCTCGATGACCGGTTACCAGGAGATCCTCACCGACCCCTCCTACAAGGGCCAGATCGTCACGATGACCTACCCGCTCATCGGCAACTACGGCATCAACCGCCAGGACGTCGAGAGCAAGCGCCCGCACGTCGCCGGGTTCATCGTCAAGGAGCTCTCGCCGATCCACTCGAACTATCGCGCCGATACGAGCCTCGGCGAATACCTGAAGCAGAACAATGTGATCGGCATCGAGGGGATCGACACCCGCGCGCTCGTCCGCAAGCTCCGCATCAAAGGGTCGATGAACGGCGTGCTCTCGACCGAGATCCTCGACGACTCGAAGCTCGTCGAGCGCGCCAAGAACGTGGCGGACATGTCCGGCGCCGACTGGGTAAAGGAAGTAAGACCCGACGCACCCTACGCGTGGGACGAAGACCAGGGCACGTGGAAGCTCGGCAACGAGGAGCGCGGCGACGGGCTGCACGTCGTCGCCCTCGACTGCGGCGCCAAGTCCAACATCCTCCGCCACCTCGCCGAGCGCGGCGTGAAGGTCACGGTCCTCCCCCCCGAAACCCCCGCCGCCGAGATCCTCAAGCACCGCCCCGACGGCCTGTTCGTCAGCAACGGCCCGGGCGATCCCGCGGCCGTCGACTACACGATCAACTCACTGAAGGAAACGATCGGCAAGGTCCCGACCTTCGGCATCTGCCTCGGCCACCAGCTCCTCGGCCTCGCCATGGGCGCGACCACGTACAAGCTCAAGTTCGGCCACCGCGGCGGCAACCAGCCGGTGAAAAACCTCGATACCGGCCGCGTCGAGATCACCAGCCAGAACCACGGCTTTGCCGTGGACAAAGAATCACTCGAACGTGCGGGCGGCGTCGTGACGCACCTGAACCTCAACGACAACACCGTCGAAGGCTTCCGCCACAAGGACCTGCCCGTCTTCAGCGTCCAATACCACCCCGAAGCCAGCCCCGGCCCGCACGACGCGGCGTATCTCTTCGACGCGTTCATCGAGATGATGAAGTCGAAGAAAGCGCCGACGGGCAAGCGTCTCGCGGAACTCCAGGCTCTGCGCGGTTGAAGCCCGCGCGTCCCCACCGCGGGCTTCGCCACTTCAGTGGCAAGCTTTCCCGACGCCCAATGAAGTGTGCGACGGTACACTCCTCTCATGATCCAGCTCACGCCCTCCGAATCCCGCGTGCTCGGCGTTCTCATCGAGAAGGCGCTGACGACGCCGGACCAATACCCGCTCTCGCTCAACGCGCTCGTCGCCGGGTGCAACCAGAAGAACAACCGCCACCCGGTCCTGACGATGACCGAGGACGAGGTGTTCGACGCCGTCGAAAGCCTGCGCGGCAAGCAGCTCACGATCCGCGTTGACGTCGCGAACAGCCGCGTGCATCGCTACAAGCAGACGCTCGGTGAAACGCTCCGCGCCCGCACGGCCGAGGTCGCAATCCTCGCCGAGCTACTCTTGCGCGGGCCGCAAACGCTCGGCGAGCTGCGCGGCCGGGCGAGCCGCATGCACCCGCTGGAATCGCTCGACGCCGCGGCGGACATGCTGCGGGCGCTCATGGAACGCCCGGAGCCGCTCGTGCGCCAGATCGCGCCGTCGCCCGGCAGTCGCGCGGAGCGGTTCGTGCAGTTGCTGTGTCCCGATTTGCACCCCCTCGACGCGCCCGCCACGATGCCCGCCGTCGCACAAGCAGCGGTTTCGACGCCGCAACCATCCGCGGCGCTCGCCGAGCGCGTCGAACGACTTGAAGTCGAGGTTGCAACACTTCGGCAGACGGTGACGCGATTGGCGGAGGCGCTGGGTGAACCCCCGCAGTGATACCATTCACGGTCAATTCTTGCGCGCTGTCATCCTGAGGTACTCCGCAGGGTCTCCCGCGCTCGACGACCAGAGATCCTTCGGAGTACCTCGGGATGACAGGCAGCGCGCGATGTAACCCGATTCGCGGATCGTCCGATGGTGCTACCGCAGCGCTCGACTGAGCGCCGCCTTCGCGCCGAAATAGCCGCCCATCCCGTGAACGCCGCCGCCGGGCGGGGTGCTGGCGGAGCAGATGTAGATCTGCTTGTTTGGCGTGGTGTACGGGTTGATGCGGACGGTGGGGCGGGTGAACAGTTGCATGACGTCCTGCACGCCGCCGTTGATGTCGCCGCCGATGTAGTTGGCGTTGTACGACTGGAAGTCGGCCGACGACATCTTGTGCCGCGCGAGGATCGTGTCGCGGAAACCGGGGGCGAAGCGCTCGATCTGCGATTCGATCGCGTCCGTCATGTCGGTCGTGTCGCCGTTGGGCACGTGGCAGTAACCCCAACCTGTGTGCTTGCCGGCCGGCGCGCGGGTTGGATCGAAGAGGCTCTGCTGCGCGACGAGCACGAACGGTCGATCGCTTGGCTTGTTGCTCCACGCAGCGCGCTCCGACGCCGCGATCTCGTCGAGCGTCCCGCCCACGTGCACCGTCGCCGCCCGCGCGCATTCGGGATTCTTCCACGGAATCGGCGCCGACAGCGCCCAGTCGAGCTTGAACACGCCCGGGCCGTAGCGGTACTTCTGCAACTTCGCGAGGAACCGATCGGGCAGCGCATCCGCGGCGATCCGCGCGAGCTGCTTCGGCGACGTGTCGAACAGGTACGCCTTGGCGGGCGGAAGGTGGTCAAGCGATGCGATGGGACGGTTCGTCTCGATCGTCCCGCCGATGGAGCGGAAGTAGCTCGCCAGCGCATCCGCGATCTTCTGCGACCCGCCGCGCGCGACGGGCCAGCCGATCGCGTGACCGTTGACGAGCAGGATGATCCCGATCGCGGCGGTGACGCTTCTTTCGAGCGGCATGACTGAGTGGGCCGCGTTGCCGGCGAAGAAGGCGCGGGCGAGGTCGCCCCTGAACTTCGACGAAGCCAAACCGTGCGCCGAGCGGATCGCGTTCATTCCGAACCGCGCCATCAGCAGCGGGCTGCGCGGTGGACGAAAAGGGCCGAGCAGCTCGTGAAAGAGAGGCTCGGCCCTCCGCACGAGCGGCTCGACGAGCTTCCGATACGCGGCCGCGTCTTCACCGAGGCGCGCAGTCGTCTCGTCGATCGAGCGCTCCAGCATCACGACGCGCCCGTCCTCAAACGGGTGTGCCAGCGGCGCGCCAGGATGGATAAACTCCAGCCCGTGATCCTTTAGCGGGACCGAGCGAAAAAATGGCGACGACGACGCCAGCGGATGAATGGCGGAGCACACGTCGTGGACAAATCCCGGCAGCGTCAGCTCCGCCGACCGCATGCCCCCGCCGACGGTGTCCTTCGCCTCGACGATCAGCACGCTGCGCCCCGCGCGGGCGATGGTGATGGCGGCGGCGAAGCCGTTGGGGCCGGAGCCGATCACGATCGCGTCGTAGGGTTTCGTGCTCGGGTTGCTCATCGACAAGGCGGCTCCTCGCGTACAATGTCACGCGGGCGCGACGCGCGCCTGTTGGGCCGCAAAGGTAACGAACCGGGTTGAGCGTTGCGAGTGATGTGCTGGTTCGGATCGTCGGAGGATCAATGATCAGGCGAAATGTAATGTGGGCGGCGCTGATCGTCATGACGTTTGGTGGCGCGGTTCGCGCCGTTGCGGATGCACCTGCACCCGCAACGCGCCCGTCAGACGACGTCCGCTTCCTCCGGTTCATCGGCGACGCCCGCAACGGCGGCACGCTCGAGACCGGCGACGTGCTGTTCCGCAACGACGCCGGCGTCGAAGTCCGCCTCGTCGCGGCCGTGCACATCGCGGAGCAGGGTTACTTCGATCGGCTCAACGAGAAGTTCAAGGGTTCGGATGCGGTGCTGTACGAGATGGTCAAGCTGAAGGGGTCCCCGCCGCCCGTTCCCGGCGCGCCGCCGGGCGATCACGCGATCGCGCAGCTCCAGCAGTTCCTGAAAGACCGGCTCAACCTCAGCTTCCAGCTCGACGTCATCGACTATCGCAAGCCCAACTTCGTTCACGCCGACATGGACGCCGAGGATTTTCTCGCCATGCAGGAGAAGCGGGGCGAGTCGTTCGCGTCGATCATCCTCGCCTCGATGCTTGAAGCCCTGACCAACCCGACAGCCGTCGCGGCGATGAACGATCCCGAGCAGCCGCAGACGATGCTCGACCTCCTCTCCCGCCCCGATGGCGAGCGCCAATTGAAACTCCTCATCGCCCGCCAGCTCGGCGACCTCGAAGCCAGCGCGATGGGCCTCAAGGGTTTGAACGGCACTGTCATCCTCACCGAGCGGAACAAGGCCGTCATCACCAAGCTGAAGGAAACGCTGGCGAAACGCGACGCCAAACGAATCGCCATCTTCTACGGCGCCGCCCACATGCCGGACCTGGCCAAGCAGATCGAAGCGATGGGGTTCAAGCCGGTGTCGACGGATTGGTACGAGGCGTGGGACGTCAAGATCCGCCCGAACGAGCCGTCGGCGTTTCAGCGGATCCAGGAGCGGGTGAGGCAGGCGCAGCAGGGGCAATAGATAACGTAATGCCGTTGAGCGGCCGCGGCGGCGCACGCGCGACGC
>JBAUGM010000819.1:0-3251 GCA_049679725.1 Tepidisphaeraceae bacterium | reverse complement strand
CAAGGTTCGCCCCTACTGGAGTGTCCACATGCGATCGCCCTGGGAGTAAGGGGCGTGCGGGACTCAAGTTGACGCTGTTTTCGTGGCGATATACCATTCGCCCCGATGCGTCGCGCGCAGCAAAACAACACGACGACGACCACCACCACGACGACCCGGGCCCGCCGGGCGCGGTGATCGTGCGTCTGTCAGACGACGTGAACGATTCGGCGCCCGGTTGCGAAACCGGGCGTTTTTGTTTCGACTGTTTTCACGATTGCGCGCGATTCGCAATTCCAGGCGAGAGCGAGACACAGCAGAGGATTCCCATGGCGGCGGCAACACTCCCAGACGGCAGCGTGCGCGAACTCCCCGACGGCAGCACCGTCATGAAACTGGCCGAGTCGATCGGCAGGGGACTCGCCAAGGCCGCGGTTGCGGCGAAGGTGGATGGCAAGGTCGTCGACCTCTCTTACCCGCTGGCGGGCGCGCACACCGTCTCCATCCTGACCGATCGTGATCCCGAGGCGCTGCTCATCCTCCGTCACAGCACCGCGCACGTGATGGCCGAGGCGATCCAGCGCCTCTGGCCCCAGGCGATGCTGGCGTACGGGCCGGCGCTCGATACCGGCTTTTACTACGACATCGCGCTCGATGCCCCGATCTCCAGCAACGACTTCGCGCGCATCGAGAAGGAGATGGAAAGGATCGTGGCGGAGAACCGGCCGTTCACCCGCTACGACCTTCAGCCGGGCGAAGGGATGGAGCGGCTGGAGCGAGAGGGGAACAAGTACAAAATCGACAATGCCCAGCGCGCGATCCAGGGCGGCGCGAAATCGCTGAGCTGGTACGTCACCGGCAAAAAGGACCAGAATTGGGAAGACCTGTGCATGGGCCCGCACGTCCCGTCGACCGGGAAGATCAAGGGGTTCAAGGTGATGAGCGTCGCGTCGTCCAACTGGCACGGCGACGTGAGCAGCGACCGCTTCCAGCGCGTCTACGGCACCGCGTTCTTCGACAAGAAGCAGCTCGACGAGCACCTGAAGGTGCTCGAAGAAGCGAAAAAGCGCGACCACCGCGTGCTCGGGCCCCATCTCGGGTTGTTCACCATCGACGATGCGGTGGGGCAGGGGCTCGTGCTGTGGAAGCCGAAGGGCGCGATCGTGCGCCAGGAGCTTCAGAACTTCATCAGCGAGCACCTCCGCCGGCAGGGTTACAGCCAGGTCTTCACCCCGCACATCGGACGGCTCGGGCTTTACAAGACCAGCGGCCACTACCCGTACTACCGCGAGAGCCAGTTCCCGCCGCTCGTCGATCGGGAGATGATCGACAAGCTCGCGCAGGAGAAGTGCGGCTGCGCGGAACTGAGCAACCTGATGGAGAAGGGAGAGATCGACGGCTACCTGCTCAAGCCGATGAACTGCCCGATGCACATCAAGATCTTCTCCAGCGAGCAGCGCAGCTACCGGCAGATGCCCGTCCGCCTTGCGGAGTTCGGCACCGTCTACCGCTGGGAGAAGTCCGGCGAGCTCGGCGGGATGACCCGCGTCCGTGGGTTCACCCAGGATGATGCGCACCTCTTCTGCACCGAGGAGCAGGTGCCGGCTGAGGTGCAGGGGTGTCTGGAACTCGTCAAGATCGTCCTGGGCACCCTGGGCATGCAGGACTATCGCGTCCGCGTGGGATTGCGCGACCCCGACAGCAACAAGTACGTCGGCTCCCCCGATCAATGGGACCGCGCCGAGGCCGCCTGCATCAACGCGGCCGAATCCCTGGGCGTGCCCTTCACCAGGGAGCCCGGCGAGGCGGCGTTCTACGGGCCCAAGATCGACTTCATCGTCAAGGACGTGATCGGCCGGGAGTGGCAGCTTGGCACCGTACAGGTCGACTACCAGCTCCCCCAGCGGTTCGACCTCGCCTACATCGGGCCGGACAACAAGCCCCACAAGCCGGTCATGATCCACCGGGCCCCGTTCGGCTCGATGGAGCGGTTCATCGGCGTCCTGACCGAGCACTTCGCGGGGGCCTTCCCCATGTGGCTGGCCCCGGTGCAGGTGGCGGTTTTATCGATCTCCGAGAAGTTTGAGGCGTATGCCAGGGAGGTCGCCGATGCGCTGAAGGAGGCCGGGGTGAGGGTCGAAGCGAACCTCGGCGCCGAGAAGATCGGGGCCAAAATTCGCGAAGCAACCTTGCAAAAAACGCCCTATATGCTCATTATTGGTGAGCAGGAAGCGCTGGCGAAGAAGGTCGCCGTCCGCTCCCGCACCGCAGGGGACCAAGGGCAGATCGCCCTGTCCGAATTCATTCAGCGGTGCCAGCAAGAGATCAGCACCCGCGGCTCGGCTGTTGCCACTGCGGGGTAGTTTGAAGGAAGAACCTTTGTAGCCACAGATGAAATCGGATCGACACGGGTAAGAGACGAATCTCTTTGGCCATGTGTTGACCGCCTTCATTTGTGGCTCAATTATTTGTGCTATGAGTGTCCGCATGTCTCGCTGGCGTGTTGCCGCGGGGCGGACGAGAAACGTTTCGCGAGGAGACAACCGCCATTTCTACGAACTTCCGCCACAACGAGCAGATTCGCATCTCGCCGATTTTCCTGATCAACGCCGCGGACGAAAAAGTCGGCAGCACTTCGACCGCGGACGCCCTGCGCATGGCGCGGGAAGCCGGGCTCGACTTGGTCGAGGTTGCGCCGACGGCGCGCCCGCCCGTCTGCCGCATCATGGACTACGGCAAGTGGCGCTACCAGCAGCAGAAGAAGGAAGACAAGTCCCGCGCCAGCTCGCGCGCCGGGCAGCTCAAAGAGCTGAAGATGCGCACCGTGAAAATCGGTGACCACGACCTGAAGATCAAGATCGAGCACGCCCGCGAGTTCCTCAAGGAAGGCAACAAAGTCCAGTTCACCCTGCAGTTCCGCGGCCGCGAGATGGCCCACCAGGAGCTGGGCCGCGACATCTTCCGGAAGATCAAGGAAGAGCTGTGGCCGGTGAGCAAGGTCGAGCGTGACGCGAAGATGGAAGGCCGGCGGATGACGCTGGTGCTCCAGCCCGACCACAAGCAGCCCGGCGCCCAGCGCCCGAACCAAGGTGGCACCGCCCCTGCGGCGGCCCGTCCGGGTGGACCGAGCGGGGCAGGCAGCGGCTTGAACATCCCGTCGCGAGCGGGGGCACCTGCTCCGACGGCACCCCGTGTGGCGCCCGCGCCGAGCCCTGCACCGGCGCCCGTAGCGCGGTAAACGGCGGTTCCGCCGCTTGCGGCTTCGCGGACCA
>JBAUGM010000818.1:0-19972 GCA_049679725.1 Tepidisphaeraceae bacterium | reverse complement strand
CGCTCGAGATCCGCGAAATCGACCGCCCGCGCCGCGCGCTTCGCCTCGCCGTAGCGCCGGCCGAACGCTTCAACCAGGTCGAGAAACACTTCCACGTGCGGGCGGATCGCGCGCAGGCCGTCGACCCACTCTTTCGTGTCGAAGCGCAGGATCGTGGCAAGCACGGACTTCTCGTCGGTGATCTCCGCGCGGACGGACCGGAGCAGCCCCTGCACGATCTGCTTGCCCGGCATGCCGGTCGGAAGGGGGGGAAGGGTCGGGAACTTCAGATCGGCAATGATCTCGGCCACGGCGTCGATTCCGTCGCCATCGAGGATCTCATTCAGGTGGCGAAGGGTCTGCCGCGTCTCGTTCAGCGCGGCGACGTACTTCTCGAATCCGCCCATCTGCCGGACCATGGCGATTGCGTCGTCGCACCGCCGCGTGACGTCGGCGAGGCGCCGCCGGATCATCGCGTCGAGCTCGCGGCCGAGTTCGGAATCGCGCAGCTCGCCCGCGATCGCTTCGTCGAGCCGCCGACGCGCGGCCGCGAGCCAACCGTCCGGGTCGAGCAGGCTGCCGAGCAGGTCGTGCGTCGAGACGACTTTGCCGACGAGCCGCTCGTCGTTGCCGTCGCCGTAGGCGTCGACGAACGCGTGGAACGCGCCGGCGTCCTCCTCTTCGTACCGGCTGGAGAACAGATCGCGCGCGACCTCGGTGCGCATCAGTTCAGACTCGTCGCCACTGAGGATGGTGAAGCCCGGGTCGAGATCGAGCAGGTGGAAATGCTGCCGGCAGAGGCGTGCGCAGAAACCGTGGAGCGTGCTGACCTGCGCGCGGTCGACCAGCGCGAGCTGGCGGAGGAGGCGGGGTGATTCGCTCGCTTCGAGCCGGGCTCGCAGCGCCTGCTGGATGCGCCCGCGCATCTCCGCGGCAGCGGCCTCGGTGAACGTGACCACGAGCAGCTCGTCGACGTCGCTGGGATTCGGCGCGTCGCAGACGAGGTAAACGCAACGCTCCGCGAGGACGGCGGTCTTTCCGGAACCCGCTGCAGCAGAAACGAGGACGCTGCGGTCGTGCGTGCGGATCGCCTTCTCTTGTTCGGGCGTCCACGTCCGCTGACGGGAGCCCAGCGGCTCCGCCGCGGGTCTATCTTCTTCGTTAATCGAGAACAAGGATTCAGAAGAACCCGCGGCGGAGCCGCTGGGCTCCCGTTGGCGATCGAGTGCTTTGCGGCGCGCGGACAGCGCTGCCTTCTTCACGACACCCCCCGCGTCAGTCGTTCGAACACCTCACTCCGCTTCATCGGTTGGAGGTTGTGATAACGGTTCACACCCGGATCGAACCGGCACACCGCGCGGAACTCGCACGACGGGCACGGCGTGACCTTGTTGATCCGATAGGGCGTGATGTCCACCTGCCCCGCGATGATCTGATCCGCCATTTCGCCGACGCGCCGCCGCACGTGCGAGAGGAGCGAGGCGAACGCTTCGCGCTCGGCGACGTCAGTGCGGTCGAGGTTGCCGAACGTGCCGTCCTTCTTGACGTAGAGCTGGACGACCTCTGATGGGCCGCCGCCCGCGCAGTTGTCATCGAGATGATCGATGCACGCGCCGTCGAAGATGCCGCGGGGTTTCTCCTTCAGGTCGAACGCGGGATCGTGGGGCGCCGGCGCGAAGTCCGGGTGCTTCACGTCGTCGAGCGAGCGCAGAAGCTTCACGTAGAATGCGGCCGCTGGCGTCAGCGTGCGGCCGAAGACGCGTTCGCCTTCGGCCTGGAGCACGAGGAGGTACGTGAGCAACTGCAACGAGATGCCGTGATAGACGCGGTCGAGCGCGAGCGGCCGCCCGGTCAGTTTGTAGTCGATCACGGCGAACTGGGCGCCGCCCTCCACGAGGTCGACGCGGTCGATCTTGCCGTGGAGGAAGACCTCGCGGCCGGCCGGGGTCCTGAGCTGGAACGCGGGGATCGTGCCGCCCTCGACGCCGAAACCGAGCTCCGCGGCAGCGGGGCGGAAGTTGCCGCGCCGCATCGCGGCACGCTGCGACGCGATCACACGGTTCAGTGTCTTCTCGATGTGGCCAAGCAGGTAGCGGTTGCGGGCGCTGCTCATCATCAGCTCGCCGCGGAGCGACCGGCCGACTTCCTCGGCGTACTCGCGGATCATCGCGTCGGTCACCTGCGACTCAAGGTCGGCCCAGTCTGCCCGCGTCTTCAGCACCTCGCGGACGACGCGCTCGAGGATGCTGTGGTAGACGTTGCCGAGATCCATCGCGGTGACGTCGGCGTCCTCGCGCTCGCGCAGTTTCAAACCGTATCGTAGGTAGTGCTTGAACGGGCACGTGGCGAACGTCTCGATCCGCGTGACGCTCGCGTGCAACGGCGACGCGAACAGTTTGGCGGCGATATCCGGCGACAGCTTCGCATCGTTCGAATAGCCCAGCGCCCGCCACGCGCGGTAACGCATGATGCCGATCGCGTCATCGCAGCACGCGTGCGTCGCGAGCCATTGGTACAGCGCGGGCCAAGGTGAGGAAGGGTCGTCTTCGCCGCTCTGACGCGCCCAGTGCACGAGCGCGTTTACCATCTGCCGCGGCGTGCCGATCGTCTCGGCGGCATCGGAATCGCGGCGGATCTCCTGCGGCTGGACGTCGGGAAGCAGCCGACGCAACTGCGACCAGTAGGGCGAGGGGTTGAGCGGCTTGCCGTCGTCGTTCGCGGTCGCGCGGGTGACGACGATCCCCTTCGACGCGCGCGTGAACGCGATATAACCGAGGAGCCGTTCGTCGAGCAATCGGCGTTCGCTGTCGGGGTCGAGGTCGATGCTGCGTTCGTGCAGCTTCTCGCGCTCGCTGTCCGAAAGGATCGAATCCTCGCGAACGGACCGGGGAAACTCACCTTCGTGCAGCCCGACGAGGAACACCGTGTGCAGCGGCGGACAGCGCGCGCGATCGATCTGGCCGACGAGGACCTGGTCGACCGTCGGCGGGGTCAGCGCCAGGTCGAACTGTTCAAGGCCGGCCTCGAGGATCTCGACGAAGTCGGCGATGCTCACCTGCTCATCGCCGAGCAGGTCGACCATCTGGTCGAGGAGCGAGACGATCTCGGACCACACCTGCTCGTGTTCGCCGCGCTGCTCGAGCTCGTTGGCCTCCACCGCCTCGTCCATCCACCTCCCAATCGCGTGGCGAACGCCGAAGGACTCGTAGAGATCGAAGAGGTCGAGGACGGTTTGGCGGAGGGATCGCACGTCGGCGGAGCGGAGCTTGTCGATGAACAGGTTCAGGTTCTCGACGACCCTTCGCCGGATGCGGTCCACGCGCGCGGCCTCGACGATTTCGACCTCCGGCAGTTCGTCCTCGCTGCCGCCGCCGCGGCGGGTGCGCTTGCGCTCAAACGTCCATGGCTTGATGTCCCCCCACGCGTGGCCCTTGACGCGATGGAGCAGGACGTAGTTCTCGACTTCGTCCGCCTCGTCCGGCGACACGCCCGCCAGTCCGCACTTCATCAGCGACATGACCGGCTCGTGCGGCCAACCGCCGCGGGCGATTGCCAGCGCCGCGCGGGTGAAGACGAGCAGCGGGTGATGCGCCGCCGTGCGCCGGCGGTCGACGAAGTAGGGGATCGCGTATTCGTGGAAGCTGGCGTCGATCAGCTCATGATACGGTTCGAGGTCGCGCACGAGCACCGCGATCTGCCGGAGCCGGACCTTGTCGTTCAGGAGCGCGCGGATGCGCCGCGCCACGGCGTCGATCTCCGCGCGGCGGTCGTACGCCTCGATCAACTCGACCGGCACATCGCCGTGGAGCGGCTTGGGTCGCCCGGTGAAGAGCCACCGCTCGATGTACGTCAGCGGCTTCTGCTCGAACCGCTCCGAACCCGTCATCACGAGCGGTTCGACGACGGCGACGCCTTCTTCCGCGAACGCGAGGCTCAGCCGGCGATAGGTTTGGAGCGTCTGATGGAACAGGTCCATCGCATCGGGCAGGTGGTGGACGTCGCGGATCGTCGGGTGCGACGGATCGACGAGCAGGGCGATCTCGAGGCAATCGGCGAAGCGCGCGACGCGCGCCAGCGTCCGCCGCTCGTTCTCGGTGAACTCGGCGAAGCCGTCGACGTAGACCGTCGCACCGCGGAAGGCGCTCGAGTCCTGCAGGCACTGCAGCATCTGCGTGAGCCGGCCGTGCGGGTCAAGGCGGTCCTGGCCGAGGAAGGCGGCGTACTCGCGGTAGAGGAGGCGGAAGTCCTGCATCTTGCGCAGGAGCATCTCGCCCTCGGCGTCGCTCGCGGCGCCCTTCAGCTCATCGATCAGGTCGTTCAGCGCACCGGGGTCTTTGCCGCTGCGCTGGAACTCGTCGAACATCGCGTCAAGACGCGCGGCCAGACCCGGCTGACGCGCGACGCCGTCGTAGAACGTGAGTTGCGCGGCGTTCTTGCGCAGCAAATGGCCGAGGAGCATCTGCCGTCCGATCGGGGTGACTTCCGGGATCGCGCCACCGCCGCACTCGGCGAGGATGCTACGGCTCAGTTCATCGAAGCTGATGACGTGCGCCCGGCAGAACCCGCCGAGCCCGTTGTTGCAGGTCAGTTCGCGCTCGGCGGAGAAGGTCGCCTGCTTCGGGAGGATCAGATAAATCGGCGGCCCGAGCGGGTGGGCGCGCATCGCCTCAACGATCGAGCGGAAGACGTGTCGCGTCTTGCCCCAACCGGCGCGGCCGATGACGAAGCGGACCGACATGCTCCTCCTTCGGACGAAAACGCTTGACAGCCACGCTGCCGTCATCCTGAGGTACTCCGAAGGATCTAGCTGAAGACGGAGGGCTCCTGCGCTCGCGGCTAGATCCTTCGGAGTACCTCAGGATGACATTCGGCAAGAATGTCGAATGTCACTTCCCCGGCCCCAGCGTTACGATCGTCATCGGGTCGAACGGGAACTCGCGCATCAGCGCGCGGAGCGAGTCGGCGTTCACCGCGTTCAGCGTCGCCATGTCCGTCTCCAGCGAGCGGTACTGCTTGTTGTAGATCCACTGCCCGCCGATCGATCGCATCCGGCCGACCGGGACTTCGCCGGACAGCACCAGGCTGCTGGCGATCTTGTTCTTCGCGCGCTCGACCTCATCGTCGTTCAGGTCCTCTTTGACCTTCGCCAGCTCGCGCTGCGCGATCTCCAGCGCCTGCGCGGTGCGCTGGGGATCGGTCGTGAGCGAGAGGTAGAACGAGCCGCACGCATCGTGCGGGTAGAAGCCGAAGTCGGCGTCCTCGGCGATCGCGTTGTCGACCAGCGCCCAATAGAAGCGGCTGCCGTCGCTGTCGCCGATGACATCGGAGAGCACGCGCGCCGCGAAGCGGCGGTCGTCCTGCGCGCTGGGGCCCGGCGTCATGCCCATCGTGTACTGGCGGCTCAGCTTCGCGTCAGTCAGGTCCGTGCGCTGCGATTTGAACATCGGCTGCGGCTGTTCGCGCGGCGCGTTCACGCGCTCCCACGATCCGCAGTACTTCTCCGCCAGTGTGATGACCTCATTGAAATCCATCCGCCCGGTGACGGAAAGCACCATGTTCCCCGGCCCGTAGCGGCGCTGGAAATACGCCGCCATCTGATCGCGCTCGAGCCGCTTGATCGAGTCGGCCGACCCGAGCACGCTGAGGCTCAGCGGGTGGTTGCCGAAGTGGACCTCCATCAACCTCTCGTAGAGCCGGTGCCCCGGATCGTCGAGATACATCGCGATCTCTTCGAGGATGACCTTCTTCTCCGTCGTGAAGTCCTCGTTGCGGATGGCGGGGCGGAGCAGGTGCGAGAGGTGCTCGATCGCCCGCTCGGTGAACTCCGGCAGCACGTTCGCGTAGTAGGCCGTCATCTCCTGGCTCGTGAACGCGTTGTAGCGCGCGCCGATCTCGTCGAAGATGCGGTTAACGTCCTCCCAGGTGTACTTGGTCGACCCCTTGAACATCATGTGCTCGAGGAAGTGCGACACGCCGTTGACCGCCACATCCTCATCGCGCGCGCCGGTCTTGACGAAGAGCCCGGCCGCGAACGAGTGCGAATCGGGGTTCTCCTCGGCGATGATGTCGAGGCCGTTCTTGAGCTGGTGATGATGAAACGTCAGTGCCATTGGTAATCTCGTCTCCTGATTCGCTGCCCACATCACCTTCAGTTTAGCGATGCTGACGACGTTTCTCCTCCTCGTTTCATCTTCTGACTCGCGCGCGTGACAATCGGAAACAGGCATTGGGCCTGCCGCTGCATCCCGATGTCGTTGTAGTGAACGCCGTCCACGGTCCCTTCGCCGTCGTCACCGATGAGGTCCGCACCCCCGATCATCATGAGTCCCGCGACGCCCTCTTTCTGCAGTTTTTCCACCGCGATTTCCTGGCGGCGGGTGAGGTCCGTCGGATGTGCCTCCGGGCGGATGAGCGATTGGCCAATGAAAAGAATGGGCGTGGCTGGATGCGCCTTTCGGAGCGTTGTCACGAGGTGGGTGGTGCGCTCGAAGTAGACTTCCTGGCTGTCGCCCATGTTCCAGGCGCAGTCGATGATGTAAGCCGCCGGGTCCAACTCAGCGAGCACTTCGCCCACGGGCGCCTTCATGTCGCCCGAGGCGGAGAAGCCGAGGTTGATCATTGGCCGGTCCAGCATTCGGCCCAGAATCGATGTCCAAACCATCCCCGGCCGCGACGCGCACCCGCCCTGCGTGATCGACGTTCCGTAGACGACGATCGGCTTGCGCAAATCTTCGGGACGCGCCGCCGGCTTCTCCAGCTGGCTGCCCTTCGGCACGCCGATCTCAAGCGACTTCGTGCCGTTGTACAGAGGCAGGTACAGCAGGCATTCACGATTGGCCTTCTCCCCGTCGGCGAATTCGATCTTGGATTGATTGCCGTCCTGCTTGCCGGGCCGGCAGTTCCCGATGAACCGCCAGGCGCGGTTTTCGGTTCGGGCATACAGATCGAGCCCGCTGCATCCCGTCGCAGGCATGTGCGGCATCGCAAGCGATCCACTCGTGAGCGACCATCGCACGCTGACGGCGGCGGCGTCGGTGACAAAACGCACGCAGATGCCGGCGCTCTCCTTGCTTTGTTTCCAAGCCACCTCATTGACCTTCGACTTGGCGGATTCCGGAAGCCGATCGAAGGGACCGGCGGTCTTGGCCCAACCCATGCCTTCGATCTCGAACGAGGCGGCATCGCGCCACTGCACGTCCTGCGCCACGGCGCCACCAGAGGTGAAGGCGCACACGACCAGCACGAATACCATTCGGCGGAACGCTGTCATCGATCTCTCAGTCCCTTCGCTTGGCTGGGCATCACGAGGGCACAAACAATCCGGCTCCATTGGCAAAGACCTTTCGTAGGTTTCTCTAAAACGGAAGAAACTCGATGCCTTCCGATGTGAGCTTAAATCGACGGGCGCGAACGGCGCTGCCGCCACCTTCGGTGTAGTACACGATCAGCATGCTGTGATCCTTCAATTCGACTGTGGCGGGGTACGCACCGATGTGTGAATCGATCAGATACGGCCCCTGCCAGGTTTTCGTGTCATCACGGCTCACGTGGATTGACGTATGCGGAAGGCGATGGCCCAGAATAATCTCGCCTGTGCTGAGCCGGGTGAGATGCGGCGCATGGGCTGGGAACCCCGCTTTTCGGGCATCGGACCAGGACCGGGCCTGATCGTCACTGATCGCGTAGTACATGTCGTCCGTGAAGGAGCGCATCGCCCCGTACAGTCGCCCGTCAGCGAGGCGGATGACGTCGGTTTCGGCGTTCAGCCCGACGCCCGGCGGCGCCTTGATCGCGACGGGCGCTTCCCACGTCAGGCCGCGATCGGTCGAGCGTGCGGTGCCGGCGATGCTGAGATTCGTGACCGGGTCTCCGCGATACAGGCCCAGAACACAGGTGCCATCGGGAAGCTGGCGAACGGGAGCTGAACACGCCCATTCCGGAAAGACCGAACGCGCCTCCGCATCCCACGTCTTGCCGTTGTCCCGGCTGGTGACGATCTGAACGCCGGTGTCGCGCCTCGGTTCCTCGTAGAGTTTGCCGTCGAGGTTCTTCCAGCTCTTCGGCAGCTTGTCGTCTCGGTGAGCGATGGAGAAGAACGTGCAAATCAGCGTGCCATCGTCGAGTTGGGAAACATGAGGGTCGCGATTGTCCTCGACATCGTCATACAAAACGGCCGGCTCGCTCCACGTCTTCCCTTCGTCCGACGAGCGGACGATGCACAGGCGCCCGCCGAGCGGAAAATCCTCGGTTGCGAGCGAGACATGGGAATAGCCGGCATAGAACGTCGCGATGATGTCGCCGTTCTTCAGCCGGCACGCGTCTGGAAACGCCTGGTACCAGAACGCTTCCTTGCCCTTGGATATCACAAGCGGTGCGATCGGAAATCGCGAGGTCGCCGAAACGGATCCAGGCGCGGGCGATGGCGGCTCGGCGCGCGAGAGAACCGGTAAAGCAGCGATCGACAACACCAGTAGAAAGGGGGAGAATCTCATGAATTCTGGGAGACTGCGTCTTTTGGTTCCATGGTCAAACGATCCATCGTTGGACGCCGTCGCGATGTGTCACATCGATCCTTGGTCGTGGCGTTCCGTCGATCAGCCGGAATGACACCGGCACCACGGTGCTCGCGATCGAGGCCGTGGAAGCCAAGTCGGATCGGCCAATGAGTTCGAGCCGCGCGCCCGAGAGACGAAGGAGTTCAAGGCTCCACGGCTCGCGATCCACGAGCAGCAACTCGCGCACGCCAATCCCGGCGTAGAAATCCAATTTGTCGCGGCTGCGGTCGCCGGGGCTGGCGATCTCGACGACGAAATCGGGGCCGCCGCACCAATGTGTGTCGCAGTCGCGGGCGCTGCTGCCGGGGAAGACCACGACGACGTCTGGAATGCGATAGTTGTGCAGCCAGCCTTCCTCGCGATCGCTGACGTTCGCGCCGGCGTGAACGCGCACGGGGCCACCCCATCCGATCGCATTCTTGATCGCAGCGGCAAGCGCTGCTTGAAGGTCCTGGTGCTCATTGTTCGCCAGCGGCGCCATCATGTAGACACCCTCCCACACCTCGTCGTATCGATCCGCGCCCGATGCTTCGCGCTCGGCTTTGAGACGTTCCTCGACGGACGGATCCAAAACCATCAGTGCCATGACGGCCTCCAGCTATGCGACGCGCGGCAGCTTCAGTTCCTTCGGCCCCACCGTCACGATCGTGAACGGTCCCGGCGTGTTCGCCTTGAGATACGCATTTACGCGATCCACCGTCACCCCGTCGATCGCGCTCTTGATCTCGTCGAGCGTGCGGATGCGGCCGCGCATGAAGTAGTCGTGGGCGATCGTGCCGGCGCGGGAGCTCGTGCTCTCGCCGGACATGATGGTGCTCGCCTTCAATCCGGTTTTCGCGCGGGCGAGTTCGGCCTCGCTGACGCCCTCGCCGAGCCGGTGCAGCTCGGTCATGAAGCAGTCGAGCGTCGCCTGCGCGCGGTCGTTGCTCGTGCCGGCGTAGCCGAGGATGCTGCCCTGGCTCTTGAGGCTCATGTAGCCCGCCCAGACGGAATAGCACAAGCCGCGCTTCTCGCGGACTTCGGTGAAGAGCCGGCCGCTCATCCCGCCGCTGAGGACTTCCATCGCCATGCGGACGGTGTAATAGTCCTCGTGCGTCTCCGGGATCGACGGATACGCGATGCCGATGTGCGTCTGCTCGCTGGGCTGGTCTTCGTGATGGAAGTTTCCGGGCGGCGGCATGACGTTCACATCGCCCTGTGTCTGGCCGTTCCACGAGCCGAAGTGCTTCTCCACCTCACTGCGGATCGCGTCGAACTCAATGTTCCCGGCCAGCGCCATGATCGCGCCTTCGCTGTGGTAGCGTTGCGCGTGATCGGCCCTGGCCAGCTCCAGCGTGAGCTTCGCGAGGCTCTCCTTCGTGCCCATCGAGCTGCGACCGTACGGTGACGGCAGGTGCCACTCGCGCAGCTTGATCAACAGCTTCTGCCGAGGTTCGTCCTCAAGCCCGGCCAGCGACTGCAACGCGAGGTCGCGCGCCGCGTCGAACCCCGCCTCCGGCATGTGCGGGCGGCGGACGACGTCCGCGTACGCGCCGAGCCCCTCGATCACGCGATCGCTCAGCCCCGCGCACCCGAAGCGCGAGTGGTGCACGCCCACGCTGGCCGATCGCTGCAGGCCGAGGCGGTCGAGGTGGTCTGTCAACTGCTTGCTGTCGCGCGATCCCGCGCCGCGCAACACGAGGTCGGACAGGACGGTGGCGGAGCCGGATCGGTCGACGGGGTCCGTGGCTGAGCCCGCCGGCAGCATGAGCGTCATCGCCGCCGACTGCATGCCGGGCATGCGCTCGCCCAGGAGGGTCAAACCGTTGGGAAACGTGTGCTGAAAATACCGTTCGGCCAATGCGCGACTCCCTTCGACTTTTCCTGTATCGGACGCGGAATTATAGGCCCGCCGCGAGCCCCCGCTAGGGCGCGGGAGGGCCGCAATTCGAGCCGGGACATGCGATCCGCACGTCGGCGCACGGGGTCCGTCCTCCCTCTCACCGGTACTCCGGGGGACGTACTGCTCGGCGATGGACAGTTCCAGCCCTGCCGGTCGAGTGATTACTGGTTGCTTTCTGTCGGGAGGCGGCTTCGTGATCGAGTAGACGAAGCGCTCATCCTTTCAAAACAGACTCCGGCCACGACAGTTCGATCCCCTGTGCGACCAGCAGGTCCTGAAAGTGCCGCCGAAGGTCGCGATCTTCGTGAACGGCGGCGGGCTTGGTCTTGTTCGACAGGCAGAAGCCGGCCAGCAATCCCGCGGCTTCGCCAATGTTCCATTCCACCGGGTGCAAACGGTAGCAGCCATTGGTGAGGTGCGTGACGCCGAGGTTTTTGCACGCCGGCAACAGGTTCTCGACGCGTTGGGGGATGAGCGAACCAAGCGGGATCTGGAAGGGGAGGGAGGCGATGTCGATGTAGTTTCGCCCGCCGGTGCTGGGGTGCAGGTCGATGCGGTAGTATCCGACGCCGACGCTGTCCTCGAATTGGTCGGCCACCTTCGCGTTCTTGCCCGCGGCCTTGCGGGCGTCGACGCCGATGTGGTTTTCCGTCACCGTGAACCGCGCACGGATGCGGCGGGACTCGCGGATGTACGGGTACTTCGCCAGGCCGTCCGTCGTGCCGACGACGTCGGGCACGAGGTAGAGGCCGGGGTAGCCGGCGCCGCCGTCGGGGCGGGGGGCTTCGGTCTGGAGCCAGTGGAAGAAGCTGAGCGACAGCTCCTTCGATTCGCGCAGGGCGCGGTCGATCACGTCCTGCGGCTGGTCGATCAGGCTCAGTTCCCAGTAGTCGTTCTGCGGCCAGTTGACCAGCGACACCTCGTGCGGCGCGATCTCATCCGAAAAATGAGCGCGCGTGACAATCTGGCGGTAGTCGAAGAACGAGCCGCGCTCCTTCGTCGCGTCGGCCTTGAAGAGCGTGCGCTCGATCGGCTTGAGCGTCGCGGGCCGCGCGTACCACCAGCTCAGCAGTTTCCCCGGCCACGGCGGGGTGAGCATTGGCGCGTAGTCGCGCCAGCGCTCGTAGAAACCGGGCTTGTCGATGACGTGGTTCGCGCCCGGCGCGGGGTCGAACGCCATCGGGAAGCACCACGTGAACGATTGCACCGTCCCCGGTTCGGCGGGGCCGTCCTGGGCGTGGGGCTCGTTCGTGTCGGCGCGCGACTCGGCGCCGACGCCGTATTCCGTCTTCGTCAGCGGCAGCAGCTCGCCGAGCTCGGTGGCGTCGAGGATGTAGTCGGCGGTGATGGTCGTTTCCGCGCCGGACTCAAGGTCGCGCAGCGTGACGCTGCGCGCGCGATCGCCCTCGACGTCGGCGCTGACGGGCCTGTGGCGGAGCAGGACGGTCAGCAGCCCCTTCGTGCGCGGCCACTGGAGCATCGCGTCGATCACCGCCACCGCGACGCGCGGCTCGTGACACAACCTGGAGACGTTGCCGCCGCCGGGGTTGAGCGTGGGGTTGTTGTGCGCGACCTCTGTGAGCGGGTAGTGGTCGCGATAGTACGCGCGGACGGCGTCGCGGAACGCGCGGTAGCGGCGGGTGCAGCCGAACTTCTCGATGTAGTGGTGCTCGTCTGGTGGGACCGCCTGGCTCGTGAGCTGTCCGCCGAGCCAGTCGGTTTCTTCGGTGAGAATCACGCGGTAGCCGAGGCTCGTCGCCCCGAGCGCCGCCGCGACCCCGCCGGTGCCGCCGCCGATGATGAGGATGTCGGTCTTGAGTTCGTGCATGAAGGAAGCATTCAGCGGTCAGCCGTCAGCTATCAGCCAGAAAGTGCAAGCGCTTGGCTGTCTGGCTGATAGCTGATCGCTGACAGCTGAACGCTTTACTTCAACGGATTCATCACCATCCCCGTCGCCAGCTTCGGGAAGAAGTACGTGCTCTTCTGCGGCATGACTTCGCCGTGCTTGCCGAGCTCTTCCAGCGCCTGGAGCGGCGTGGGGCGAAGCATCAGCGCGATCTGGTACTTCGCGCCGTCCACCTGCGGCGCGACCGCGGCGGCGTCGGCGGTGTAGCCCTTGGTCAGTTCCTTCCCACCGGCGAACTTGGGTTGGAGGATCTCGTCGAGCAGGTAGCGCTGGAGGATCGCGACGTCGAGCTGCCGCCACGCGTCGCTCTGGTTGGGCTCGAGGGGTTTGAGCACGTCGCGGTTCTTCAGCCGCAGGATGTAGAGCTTGCGCGTCCGGCCGTCGTAGAGGCCGAAGGTGTGCGCTTGCGCGGCCGGGTCGGTCTGGTGGTGCTCGTCGAATCGGTCGGGCGCGACGGATTCGGTGATCTCGAAGTTGCTCCCGACGGCGGCGCGGAAGGCGTCGATGTCGAAGCGGTCGAGCCCGCCGATGAGGCGATGCGTGGGGAGGATGAGCAATCCATCGTCCTGCATGCCGACGAGGACGAACATGCAGTAATTCGCCGGGTGATTCCCCGGCAAGGGGCCGCCGTTGGCTTGCTCGGCTTCGCGCTGGAACTGGAGCGCCGTCGTGTAGCGGTGGTGTCCATCGGCGATGTAGATCGGGCGCGCCTTCATCAGGTCGATGACTTTGTTCTCGACCTCTGCGTCGATGACGCTCCACAGGTCGTTCTTCACGCCATCGAGCGTGCCGGTGAGTTCGGGCCGCCCGGCGCTCTTGTAAAGCAGGCCGGTGACTTCGTTGCGCGGGTCGCTGAAGAGCCCGAAGATCGGTGAGAGTTGCGCCTGCGTCGCGCGCATCAGTTTCAACCGGTCTTCGATCGGGCCCTTGTACGTCTTCTCGTGCGGGACGACGTCTTCACCGAACGGTGTGAGTTTCACGAGCGCGATGAATCCGCGGCGATGGAACTTTTTGCCGGCGTGGTCGAACGTCTGCGTGTAGGGGTAGAGCGCGGGCCGGACGTCGCGCACGAGGACGCCCGATTTCAGCCACGATTGAAGCGTCGCATCCGCGAGCTTGTAGACCTCGTCCGGCCCCACCGACTTGGGCGGCACGAACGGCAGGTCGACGGAGACGATGTTCGCCGGGTGCTTCGCCTGGAGGCTCGCCTTGCCCGCTTCGTCGAGCACGTCGTAGGGCGGCGCGATCATTGCGGAAATGTCAGGGTGCTTCTTCGAGTAGCGGATGCCTGCGAACGGGCGAATTTGGGCCACGGGCTGGTCTCCTGATCGTGATCGTGCTCAGGCGACGAAGATAGGCGATTCCTTTCACGGCTTCCATCGCCCGCGAATCATCGCGCGGCACATGGAGAGCCGTCCGCCCAACCGATACAATCCCTCATTCGCATGAAAGTCATCCTCGCCAACCCCCGCGGCTTCTGTGCCGGCGTGAACATGGCCATCGACTGCGTCGATCAGGTCCTGGCCCTGCGCGGCCCGCCCGTGTACGTCTACCACGAGATCGTCCACAACCGCCACGTCGTCAGCCGGTTCCAGCGGCAGGGCGTGACGTTCGTGGACGACATCGCCCAGATCCCCGAGGGCGGCGTCGTGATCTACAGCGCGCACGGCATCTCGCCGGAGATCCGGCGTCAGGCGAGGGCGCGCGGGCTCCTCGAAGTCGATGCGACTTGCCCGCTGGTGACGAAAGTGCACATGGAAGTCCTGCGCTACGCGAAGGACGGCTACATGATCATCTTCATCGGTCACCGCAACCACGACGAGGCGGTGGGGACGGTGGGTGAAGCGCCGCAGTCGGTCATCGTCGTCGAGTCGCCGGAGGAGGTCGAGAAGTTGACCGTGCCGGATGTGAATCGCGTCGCGTTCGTGACGCAGACGACGCTGAGCGTGTCCGAAGCCGCCCGGACGACCGCCGCCCTCAAGGCGAAGTTCCCCACTATTCGCTACCCGCACAAGGAAGACATCTGCTACGCGACGACCAACCGCCAGTCGGCTGTCAGCGACCTGGCGGCGGAGGTGGACGTGGTGCTGGTCGTCGGCAGCCAGAACAGCTCGAACTCCAAGCGTCTGGTCGAGACGGCGAAGGAGCAGGGGAAGTCCGCCTACCTCATCGACGATGAATCTGAACTGGATGCCACTTGGTTGGAAGACGCGACCGGCGTCCTGGTGACGGCGGGGGCGTCGGCGCCCGACGACCTGGTGCAGGCGCTGCTCGACCGGTTGCGGCGGGAGTTCGGCGGGCAGGTTGAGACGCGGACGCTCGTGGAAGAGGATGTGTCGTTCGAGCTGCCGAAGTCGGTGCGGAAACTGCTGGTGTTGAACTAGAGGACGCACGGCGCGCATGCTCGGACGTGGCGCGGCGATCAAAGATCTCACGTCATCCTGAGGCGAGTTTTACGAGCCGAAGGATCTCGGGTTCACGGGCTGCTTCGATCCCGAGATCCCTCAGGTCGCCTGGGCTCCCATCGGGATGACGTACGGTCGTCCGATAACGCCCATCCGTAAGCGTGCTCTCGGGTCTGTCTTCCGCTCCCCCCGTCTAGCCGATAAGGTTGGGAACCGATGCAGTTGATCGAGACCGAGATCCCCGCCGTCAAGGTCCTGGTCCCGAAGAAGATCGGCGACCACCGTGGCTTCTTCTCCGAGGTGTACAGCGACAAGCTGCTGTCCGCGCTGGGCATCGACGCGCGGTTCGTGCAGGACAACCAGTCCCTCTCGGCTGAGAAGGGCGTCGTGCGCGGGCTGCACTTCCAACTGCCGCCGCTGGCGCAGGACAAGTTGATCCGCGTCGTGCGCGGCGCGGTGCTCGACGTGGCGCTGGACATCCGCCGGGATTCACCGACGTTCGGCCGGCATGTGGCGGTCGTGCTGTCGGCGGAGAATTGGAAGCAGATGTTCGTCCCCGCCGGCTTTGCGCACGGCTTCGCCACGCTCGAGCCGAATACGGAAGTGCTCTACAAGGTGACGAACTACTACTCGCCGGCCCACGACCGCGGCATCCGGTGGAACGACCCGAAGCTCGGCATCGACTGGGGCGTGACGGAAGACGCGGCCGTGCTGTCGGAGCGCGACCGCAAGCACCCGGTGCTCGCCGACGTGGCCGAGCTGTTTTGAACGTTTCTGGCCAGGAGTGCTGCGCGACATGTCCATGAAGGGAATCATCCTCGCCGGCGGCGCCGGCACGCGGCTGTACCCGCTGACGCGCTGCATCAGCAAGCAGCTGTTGCCGGTGTACGACAAGCCGACGATTTACTATCCGCTGAGCGCGCTGATGCTCGCGGGGATCCGCGAGGTGCTGATCATCAGCACGCCGCGCGATCTGCCGCGCATCCAGGATCTCTTCGGTGACGGGAAGCACCTGGGGATGCGCTTCAGCTACAAGGAGCAGGCACAGCCGAACGGCATCGCGCAGGCGTTCGTCCTCGGGGCCGACTTCATCGGTGACTCGCCCGTTTGCCTGATCCTCGGCGACAACATCTTCTACGGCGCGGACATGGCCAAGATGCTCGAGGAGTCGGCCAAGTTGAAGTTGGGCGCGCGCGTCTTCGCCTACCAGGTGAAGGATCCCGAGCGCTACGGTGTCGTCGAGTTCGACAAGCAGCACAAGGCGCTGAGCATCGAGGAGAAGCCGAAGCAGCCCAAGAGCAACTGGGCCGTCACGGGGCTGTACTTCTACGACGCCTCCGTCGTCGACATCGCGAAGAACTTGAAGCCCAGCGCCCGCGGCGAGTACGAGATCACCGACGTGAACCGCGCGTACCTCGCGAAGGGCCAACTCCAGGTCCAGTGCATGGGCCGGGGCATCGCGTGGCTCGATACAGGTACGTATGACTCGCTGCTGAGCAGCAGCGTGTTCGTGCAGACGCTGGAAGAGCGGCAGGGGCTGAAGGTCGCGTGCGTGGAGGAGATCGCGTTCGCGAAGCATTTCATCGACGCCGCCCAGCTCCGCAAGCTGGCCGACCAGGCCGGCAAGAGCGAGTACGGCCAGTACCTCCTGCGCGTCCTGAAAGACGCCGGCGTGCAGTAACACGATGATCCGGGGAATTCACCACGTTCAGATCACCGTACCGAAAGGCGCGGAGAAGCAGGCTAGGGCCTTCTACTGCGACGTGCTGGGATTACCCGAGGTCGAAAAGCCCGACTCGCTGAAAGGTCGCGGCGGATTGTGGATCAAAGTCGGCGACCGCGACGTCCATATCGGGACGGAAGACGGTGTCGACCGTACGAAATCCAAGGCGCACGTCGCGTACGAAGTGACTGACGTCGCCGCCTGGCGCGATCGGCTGAAGAAAGCGGGAGTTGACCCGCTGGACTCGATCCCGATCGAAGGCTTCGACCGTTTCGAAGCCCGCGACCCGTTCGGTAACCGGATTGAGTTCATCCAGCGGGTGTGAACGTCTCACATGAGCGAAACGCTTCGACAGGTTAAACTGCTGATAGAAGCCGGTAAGGTCCAGCCCTCGCGGCATGGGTATCAGGAACTCGCGAAGGATCGTTTGTTCTTTGACGAACTGGTCGCGGGTATCGTCAGCGCGGTGGTCGTCGAAGATTACCCGACGTATGCGAAGGGCCCGTGCGTGCTGGTGCTTCAAACGGATGCCTGCGGCGACCCGGCACATGTGCTGTGGGGAATAGGTGCGGGAACGACCGCACCCGCGGTACTGGTCACAGCCTATCGCCCGGACCCCCGGCGTTGGGACTCCAGCTTTCTGCTGCGGAGGTCGCCATGAGCATGAGAACGAGGAAGACCAGAGAACTTATCCATGAAGGCGACTATCTCGCCGAGGTTGATGTGGAGTTGATCATCGCCGACGAGGGCTGGTCCCCTTACTTGTCGGCGGATGACGCCCGCAAGCTCGACAACGTTCGGCGCGCGTTGATGCGGGGAGATGTAGGAAGTGCGGCGCAGCTCGCGCGGATTTACCGTCTCACGCCCGTGAGCGCCGCGTAGCACCGTCATTCTAAAGCAACACTATGCGAACCATCCTCGTCACCGGCGCCGCCGGCTTCATCGGGTCGAACTTCGTGCGGATGCTGCAGCAGCGCCGCGAGAACGTGAAGCTGATCGCGTTCGACAAGCTCACGTACGCCGGCAACCTGGCGAACCTTGACGGCCTCCTCGACGACGGCCGCGTCACGTTCGTGAAGGGCGACATCTGTGATCCCGACGTGGTCGCCGCGGCGTTCGATGACCACGGCGTGACCGAAGTCGTCCACTTCGCCGCCGAGAGCCACGTCGACCGCTCGATCATGGGGTCCGGGCCGTTCGTGCAGACGAACGTCGTCGGCACGCAGGTGCTGCTGGACGTCTCGCGCGCGAAGAACGTGCAAAAGTTCCTCCAGGTAAGCACCGACGAGGTCTACGGCACGCTGCCGGAGGACAAGCCCGAGATCAAGTTCACCGAGGAGACGCCGCTCCAGCCGAATAGCCCGTACAGCGCCAGCAAGGCGGCGGGCGATTGCCTCGTGCGGTCGTACTTCCACACGTTCCACATGCCCGTGCTCATCACGCGCTGCAGCAACAACTACGGGCCGTACCATTTCCCCGAGAAGATGATCCCGCTGTTCGTCACGAACCTGATGGAGGGCAAGCAGGTGCCGCTGTACGGCGACGGGATGAACATCCGCGATTGGCTTTACGTCGAAGACCACTGCGACGCGATCTGGACGGTGCTCAACAAAGGCCGCTTCGGCGAGGTCTACAACATCGGCGGGAACAACGAGATCACCAACCGCAAGATCACCGAAACCATCCTCCGCGAGATGGGCAAGGACTGGGACAGGTCGGTGAAGTACGTGAAGGATCGTCCCGGTCACGATCGTCGCTACGCGATCGACGCGACGAAGATCCAGCGCGAGCTCGGCTGGTGGCCGAAGCACAAGTTCGAGGACGCGATCAAGACGACGATCGCATGGTTCGGGAAGAACGAGTCGTGGTGGCGCTCGATCAAGAGCGGGGAGTACCTGACGTACTACCAGACGCAGTACGCGGGAAGGTGAGCAGCGATGAAGAAAATGCGATTGAGCCGCAGATGAACGCGGATGAACGCAGATCGGAGCAAACACCTTGTCATCTGCGTTCATCCGCGTTCATCTGCGGCTTGATCAATTGCGGGTTCAGATTCGACTTTAGATCGCGCTTCACGGGAAAAACTTTGCCACTTTCTCCAAGCATGTCAATCACTCCCGCGTCGCCCAATGACATCCCCGTCATCCTCACGTTCATTCGCGGGCTGGCGGAGTACGAGAAGCTCGCGCACGCGTGTGTGGCGACGGAGGACGCCTTGCGGCGGACACTCTTCGGTGAGCGCCCGCCGGCGGAAGTGCTGATCGCGCGCCTCGACGACACGGCGGTCGGGTTCGCGCTGTTCTTCTCGTCCTACTCGACGTTCCTGGCCAAGCCCGGCATCTACCTCGAAGACCTCTTCGTCCTTCCCGCACATCGCGGAGGCGGGGCGGGCAAGGCGCTGCTCGTGCGGCTCGCGCAGATCGCGCGGCAGCGTGATTGCGGACGGCTGGAGTGGTCGGTTCTCGACTGGAACGGTCCGGCGATCGAGTTTTATCAGCGGATCGGCGCAACCGTCATGCCCGACTGGCGAATCTGCCGGATGACGTCCGTGGAGGTGGCGCGGCTGGCAGAATCGGGAGCGGGAGGGGAGCGATGAAGCCGTTCGGTTGCGCTCTGATCACGGGCGGCGGGGGGATGCTGGCGACGGCGCTCCGTCGCGCGCTCGAGCAGCGCGGGGTGACGTCGCAGGTCTTCGATCGCGCGGGTTGCGACGTCACCGATGAGCGCGCAATCGTGAAACTGTTCGACACCATCCGGCCCACGCTCGTGCTCAACTGTGCAGCGTACACAAAGGTCGACCTCGCCGAGAAGGAGAGCGAACTCGCCACGCGTGTGAACGGCACCGGCGCCGAGATCCTCGCGCACGTCTGCCACGCCCGCGGCGCGAAGCTCGTCCACTACAGCACCGATTACGTCTTCGACGGCACGCTCCACCGCCCGTTGCGGCCGGACGATCCGGTGGGGCCGCGGAGCGCGTACGGAAAGTCGAAACTCCTCGGCGAGCAAGCGATCCTGCGCGTCGCGGGACTCGATTCACTCATCCTCCGCACCGCCTGGCTCTACGGCCCCAACGGCCCGAACTTCGTCAAGACGATGGTACACGTCGCACGGGCCGGCAAACCACTGCGCGTCATCAACGACCAGATTGGCAGTCCGACCTACACGCTCGACCTCGCCGCCGCGACGCTCGAGCTCGTCGATCGCGACGCCCGCGGCGTCTGGCACCTCTCCAACGCCGGCGAGACGACGTGGTTCGACTTCGCCAAGGCCATCTTCGAGGAGTGGAAGCTGTCGCCCGACCTGCAACCGACGACCAGCGACGCGTGGAAGGCGCAGCGTCCCGACAGCGCCCCGCGCCCCGCGTACAGCGTGCTCGACGTGACGCGGTTCGCGCAGTCGGCGGGACGCCCGATGCGCCACTGGCGCGACGCGCTCTCCGCGTTCAAACGGGAAGTCGATCGCAGCGGAGAGTTCTGAGCGTCGCGCGAGCACCACGGATTTCTTCCTGATGGCCGGTAGCGG
>JBAUGM010000817.1:0-4724 GCA_049679725.1 Tepidisphaeraceae bacterium | reverse complement strand
CGCTCGCCCCACGCGCCCTGCGGCAGCGGGAGCAGGGGCGTCGTCTTGTAGCCTTTGGTCTCCTTCGTCGTGATCGGCATCATGTGCAGCAGCAGCGCGTCGAGCGACTGTAGCGGCCTGGTGATCGGATGATCGCCGTAGTTGTTGGTGACGAAGATGAACGGGAAGCGCTGCGCGTCCTCGATCATGTCGCCGCTCGGCCCGCCGCGCGACGGCACGGCCTCATGGACGGCGATCGCGCGGCTCTCGACGGTGATGCCCCACTCGGCCAGCGCTTCGTGCAGATCGTCGCCCTGCGGGTAGAAGAGCATCAGCGCGCTACCGCCCCGCTTCAGGTGCTCGGCGACCTTCGGCGCGATCGGCTGGGGCGGGCCCATCGGGCCGCCGCCGGTGGGGATCGAGAGGACGATCCAGACGGCGTCCTTGATCTCCTCGTCGCTCGGCTCGGGCTCGCTGGGCATCTGCTGCTGGCGCATCTGCTGCTGCATCGCCCACGTGCCGGAGAGGTCCTTCTCGAGCACCTCGAAGTTGTACTCGCGCAACCGGTCCGCCACCTTCGACAACGGCCCCGACGGCTGGAACGGCGGGAAGCCGGCGCTCGTCAGCGGTCCGCCGCCGGGGCGCACGAACACGACCTTCGGCTTCTTCTCCTGCGTCAGCGCCAGGATGGCAGTCGTGATCTGCTGTTCGCCGGCGAACTTTGCCTTGGCCTGCACCTCATCGCCCGGGCGGAGGCGACGCAGCTCATCATCGTTGCGCTTCCAGACTTGATCGGCGCTGAGGGAGCGCATGTCCTTCTCGCCCATGACGAGGATGGCGTTCTGCTCGCGGAGTTTCTGCCGCAGGTCGTCGAGCTTCAGCTCGCCCAGCGCCTTGATCTTCGCCACCTGCTCGTCGGCGATTCTTTTGATCTCGGCGTACGTTCCCGCACTGGCGGTCATGTACTGGCGGAGGTTCTCGGGGAGCTTGGGGTTGTCCTTCCCCTTGTTGAAGTCGTCGACGATCTTCCCCGTCATCTGCGCAAGCGTGTCCATCGTCCGCTCGACGCTGCTCGTCGCGCCCTTATAGTCCGGGGGCTTGAGCTCGAGGCGGCGTTGGATCGTCTTCTCGCTGCTCTTGAGCACGTCGGGAAACTGCTGCACCGTCGCGATGGCCAGCGACACGCCCTGCGCGTCGTCGCCGCCCAGATTGTCCATGGACAGCTCGGCGACCTTCTTCACCTGCTCGCCCGTGAGCTTCTGGATCTTGTCGTAGGCGGCCGGGTAGGCGTCGATCACTTCCTTGTACTTGGCGACCTCGCCGCCGTACTTGTTGGTGACTTCGTTGATCAGATCGTCGACCTTGCTCGGATTGGCGATGGGATCGATCGACTCGACCTCGATGTTCTTGCCCTTGCGCGCGTACTCGTCGAGCAGGTCGTCGACGACCTGCGCGTAATCCACGTCGTCGGTCGGCTGCTGCCCCGGCGCAGTCGTGTTGCGCGTGTAGAGGCTGACGAGCTTAATCTTCGACTTGTTGTCCTTGATGATGTTGACCGTCTGCGGCTTGAGGCTGTAGAGCCCCGCCGCCGTCGTGTCGAGCCGTCGGTTGGCGCGCTGCGCCAGCGCCGTCGCGACAACGGCGAGCACGATGACGACGATCGTCACCAGCGCGACGTTCGCGCCATACTTCACCCACCGCTGCTTCTGCGATTCGGGGGGGACAGGTTGTTGGTTCTTCGTTTCGCTCATGACTCAATCGCCATCTCAGAGAATAGGGATGAAACCGCAGATGAACGCAGATGAACGCGGATAAGAGAGTTCCTTGTTTCCATCTGCGTTCATCTGCGTTCATCCGCGGTTCAAATTCTTTGTGATTCTTACTTCCAGCGACGGGACTCGAGGACCTTCACGGTCAGGAACAGGAAGACCGCCGTCGCTGCGATGAAGAAGACGAGGTTGCCGGTGTCGATGACGCCCTTGGAGAAATCGGTGTAGCGGCGAAAGACGGACTGGTCGGCCACGCCGCGCCAGAAGCCGGTCAGTGTCGCGCGCGTCCCCAGCCACCAGGGGATGATCGTCACGAGGAACAAGATCGCCGCGGCCGACACGGCGGCGACGACCTGGCTCTTGGTCAGCGACGAGCAGAACAGCCCGATCGAGATGAACAGCGACCCAACCAGGACGATGCCCAGATATCCGCTGAAAATCGGCCCGAAATCGGGTCGGCCGTAAAGCATCAGCATCACGACGTACAGCAGCGTCGGCGCGAGCAGGACGAGCAGGAAAAAGAACGATCCGAGGAACTTGCCGACGACGACGTCGCTCTCGCCGACGGGCGCGGTCATGAGCGACTCGATCGTGCCGCTGGCCCATTCCTGCGCCAGCAGTCCCATGCACAGCACGGGCGTGACGAACACGAGCAGCCAGACCATCCAGTCGAAGATCGAGCGCATGCCGACCGGCTGGCCGGGCTGGAAGTCGTTCCAGAAGAACAACCCGCTGGCCAGCAGGAACAGGAACATGGCGACGTACGCCATGGGCGAGAAAAAGTAGCTGCCGAGCTCTCGGCGGGCGATGACGGTTGCGCGTTGCATTTCTTGCTTCGATTCAGATTGATTGAGCCGCAGATGAACGCAGATGAACGCGGATAAGAGAAGATCTAAGTGTCCACTTCTTCATCTGCGTTTATCTGCGTTCATCTGCGGCTAAGAACTCTTTGCCTCGGTTGTTGCCATTGCCTGATTCGCAGTCACCTGCACGAAGAATTCTTCAAGCGTGGCGTGCTCCAGCCGCACTTCACGCAGCGGCCAGCCGTTCTGGATGACCGTGCGGGCGGCCTCCTCGCGGACGTCGTAGCCGTCCTTCGGGCGGAGCGCAGCGGTGACGTAATGACTGTCCTTTGCGTCACCGTTGAGCATCTCAACCTTGTGCACGCCGCTGACACGGGCGAGCGCGGTTTCGACTTCCTTCGACGGCCCGCGGCACTCGACGAGCACGCGGGCCTGCATGCGACGGCTCGACCGCAATTCGTCCGGCGTGCCCTGTGCCACGATCCGTCCGCCGGCGATGACGATGGCGCGGTCGCAGACCGCTTCCACCTCCGGCAGGATGTGCGTCGAAAGCATGATCGTGTGATCGCCGCCCAGGTCGCGGATCAGCTTGCGCGACTCGCGGATCTGCGTGGGATCCAGGCCGACGGTCGGCTCGTCGAGGATGAGCACGGCCGGGTCGTGCAGCAGCGCATCGGCCAGCCCGACGCGCTGGCGGTAGCCCTTGGACAGATGGCCGATGATCCGCTTGCGGACGTTGGTCAGCCAGCAGCGCTGCAACACGTAGTCGATGCGCTTACGGCGGCGCTCGCGGTCCATCTTCCGGAGGCGTCCCCGAAAATCGAGGTACTCCTCGACGCGCATCTCGGTGTAGAGCGGAACGTTCTCCGGCAGATACCCGAGGTTCTCCCGTACCTGCTCGGACTGGTGGAAGATGTCGAACCCGTTGATCGTCGCCCCGCCGCTCGTCGGGGGCATGTAGCACGTGAGGATGCGCAGGGTGGTCGACTTGCCCGCCCCGTTGGGGCCGAGGAAGCCGACGATCTGCCCCTTGGGCACCTCAAAGCTGATGCGGTCGACCGCCAGGGTCTGGCCGTAGGCTTTGCTCAACTGCGAAACGGAAATCACGCTGTTCGTCCTCGCTCGCTCTCTCCTGATATCCCCACCCCGGCGTTGCAGGGGCGTGATAGCTAAAGCCGCACGTGTGGTTTGTCAAGATTCTCGCAGGCGCTGCAGGGTTATGAAGTCGTGACGGGGCTGAAAGTTGCACCGCCGGCGCGGGCCCGCGCGGGTCCGCGCGGGTGGGCTCGCTTCATTCGACGTTCGGCGTTGGGCGTTCGACGTTCGGCGTACGGGCTCGGCCATCTCGGCGTAACGCACCAGGACGCGGGCGTCGCGATGCAACCGGTCGCCGAGGGCGATGTGGCGGCGGGGTCGGATTGAGTCATCCGCGAGTGCGCGGCTATCATCATGGCGTGACAGAAGCCATCACAGCGAAGACCGTCTACGGTGTGTTTTTCTCGGTCGCAGGGCCTTGCCTCGCTTCGGCCGGATTTCATCGCGTGAAGAAGCGTTCGCATACTTGGGTATGCCAGGCGAACGATGCATGGTTGTTCTTGAATGCTTCCGTCTCCATCACGCGACCCTTCCAACCGATCACTGGGGGATTGTTGATCGTTAAGTGCTGGCGCGGCGAGGACCAGTTCACCGCACCCGTTGCGTTTCAGAATTCGTTCGCGTTCAACCACCTCCTTGACGATGAACAACTGGTTCGCAAGACGCAGGTTCGCAATCAAGTTCTTCAGAAACTTCTCCGTCGGCAACACGAAGAGGCATGGGCTCAGATGGCTCTTCATGCCGCGCGCCGGTCGCTTGAAGCTGAGTTGACGACTACAGAACTGAGAACGCAAGAACGCGGAATGCCCTATCTGGATTCTGACGACGTTCGGGCGTGGGCGAGCGTCTTGTGCGAGGTTCTTCCGTCCATCAAACGGGAACTGTCAAGACGAAAGCGAAATCTTGTCGACATCGCGGGCAGCATGGGACCGGGAGTTATTTCCAAAAGCTGTGGACGGCGGCGACAGCTTAAGCGGCGATTCGTTCTCCGTCGACGAACACGACGCCGTCGATCAGGTCCTGCAGCTTGGCGCTGCCGTTCAGTTTCCGCCAGCGTGATTCGGCTTTCCTTGCCAGC
>JBAUGM010000816.1:0-4622 GCA_049679725.1 Tepidisphaeraceae bacterium | reverse complement strand
GGTTCTATGCACCGGACCGGGCCGGCGGTACGGTTCCTGTCGATCGAGCGCGGCGCCGGCCCGGCCGGTGATCGGCCCTACGTTATGCAGCAGGAGGGGCCGTCATGACGCGAACAAGCGTGGCATTGTCCATGTCATTCTGCCTCATCGGGTGTGCGGGCACGTTGCGTGACGACCGCGGCACCGTCCACGACAGTCGCTTTGCTGCCAAGCAGGCTCACGATCTCGTGACTAATGCTCCGTTGCTGATCCCATTCGTGCCGGTGGGTGTCGTGGGCAACGGGATCAAGGCATCTGTGGAGAACGGCCGTATCTCGCTCGCGGGAGAGGTCGTGGACGAGAACGGCGCGTTGCTCTCGAACGTCTCCATGCGCGTGATCCAGTCTCGTCTCGTGACGTTCGATCTGAACGACGATTCGCCAGTGTTTTGGGAAGAGGCGAAGAGCCGTGACGTTGACGGTGACTTCTCCGTGAACCTTTACAACACCCACACGGTGCGCTTGGAGTTCACCAAGGACGGATTCGAGAACCGCGATTACCATTTCGAACTGGTGCGCAAGGGCGGTTGGCCGTGGGACGCATCATCGGCAGCGACCCAACCGGTGTATGGTCAGTCGCCGATCGTGGAGCCGAAGCTGCGAGTAGTGATGAAGCGAGCTCCGGCACAGGTCGCGGCCACACGGCCTGCTGCATAACCCACCAACTATGAATCCCTTCTGAGGTCAAGGGGCTCTTTGCGCGGGGAGTCTGCGCGGGCCGCCGCGAAGCGGGGGCTCTTTCCTTGGAAGATCTGTCTTTCCGTCTTTCCGATTGGTCGGTCGTGCCGCTTCGTCGTCGTCCGGGGCCGGTGCGCTTCACGCGACTATTCGAGGGTCATCCCCTTCCACCTGGCTCAGGGGAGCCTTCATTCACCCAGACAAAACGGGGCCCGCCGCCTCATTCGCTGCAACGCGGTTCAGCACATCTGGACGAAAAACCGGGACAGCTCTGAATTTATAGACCGCAAAACCAGTACGAATCTGACTTTCTTGGGGCCAAATAATCCAGAGCTGTCCCGGTTTTTTCGTCGGCGCCAGCTTGGGCATCCACCGCAGTTTGGCCGAGCGCGCGGCGTTGACGGATCGGCCCCATTTTCCGGGGCCTTTGGGCGTATTTCTGTCCCGGCTGCACGTCCATCTTGCGGGAGACCCGGTCGTAATGGCGGCTGCGGTGCCGCGCTTCGCAATCCCGGCGCGCCGGGATCCATCGTCAGCGGCTTGGCGCGCAGGTCGGACAACGCATCGGCGTGGTCGTCGGCCATCAGGTCCAGCGCCCGCTTGATCGCGCGGGGCGCCAGCAGCGCGCCGAACGCACGCCACAACGTGTTGTGATCCGGCGCGTGGTTCATATCCCGATCGAAGCCAGCCAGTCCGGCTCGTCGGCCAGAAACGCTTCGGTCTTGCGATAGCTCAGGCGAAGCGACTCGCGCACGGCCAGGCACGCGAACAACTGCGGCTGCGTGAAGTCGTGCCGACTGAACGGGCTGCCATAGTCCGGCCACACACGTTGACCCAGTTCATACGCCCGAGTCGGGTATCCAACCTGAATCGCCAATCTTGCTGACTTGGATGATCCGCCCGCTCGCGTTGTCGCGTAACTACGTGCGCCGCGTCCGTCCTGAAGTACTCGGAAAACCGGGACAGCTCTGGATTATTTCCGCTCAAGGAGCCCGTAAAAATGGGGCATTCATTGCAAAATGCTCGACAGATGCAGCATTCATTTATCGCAAAAGAATTCAGAGCTGTTCCGGTTTTTCTAGACCAATAGCCAGCCGGTTCGCAGGGCGATGTTATCGCGCGGCGCGGTCCGACCTTCTGGCGGCCTGGCGCTCAACCCGGCGGAGCCGCCACGCACGGATTGAGAACTCGTGCCACACGGATTGGGTCCGTATCGCCGTGACACGTGCCGCTTACTTGGGTTCGCGGGGTGGCTTTAGTCGGTGGATCGTGCCGTAGTAGTCGAGCGGGAGGGCGGCGCCGGTCGCGGTCTTCAGGCCGGCTTGGACGCGGAGCTGCATGACGGGCTTGAGGCCTTCGATGGTCACGAAGACCGCCCGGCCATCCGCGGAGACGGTCGCGGCGGTGACCTTCAGCGCGGCGCGGCCTTCGCGGGTGGGATCGTCGGGGTGGTAGTCCTTTGAGCCGTACTCCTTCGTCCACTGGTAGTTCCAGATCTCGACGGCGTAGCGATGGGCATCGGCGGCGAGTTTTCGGTCGAGCGGTTCGGCGAAGGTCAGTTCGATGCCGTTCTCGTAGATGTGCACGCCAGTGGGAAGGGGGATCGGGCCGCCGGTGTAGCGGACGCGCTGGAAGCAGCCGTCCTTGGCGGCGTCGCTGGACCAGCCGTTGAGGCCACACAGGTACAGTTGATCGTTTTGGAAGCGGGCGCGGCAGACGCCGGAGAGGAAGCGGGGGGTGGGGAGGACCACCGCGCCGCCTTGCCAGACGCCGTCGACTTGCTCCTTGAGGATCACGTTGGCGGTGCATCGGCCGAAGGAGAGGTGCAGCAACGCGCCGCCGAGCGAGCCCCACATCCCTTGCGGGACCCACGCCTGTCCGCCGGCGCTGTTGTCGATGACGCGCGGGAGCCAGCAGAGCGGTCGGCCGGGGTCCGTGGGGTCGGTGTCGAGGTGCGCGGTGGGGAGATGGCCGTAGAAGCCGTGCGGCTCGACGATGTCGACGCGCGTGACGGGTGTCCAGTTGCCTTCGTTGTCGGCGGTGGTGATCGTTCCGTCGGGACCGATGCCCAGGCCGTTGGCGTGGCGGAAGCCGGTGGCGATGACGTCGAGTTGTTTGCCGTCGGCGGAGAGTTTCAGCAGCGTGCCGCCGTGTGGGGTTTTCGGGGCGCCGCTCTTGAGGAAGTAGAAGTTGCCTTCGCGATCGGTTTCCAGGCACATGGCGTAGGCGTGGGGTTGGCCGTGGTCGGTGAGATCGTCGTTGAAGTTCTCGTAGAAGTCGGCCTCGCCGTCGTTGTTGAGGTCGTGCAGCCGCGTGACCTGATCGCGGCCGAGGACGAAGATCTCGCCCTCGCGAACCTTCAAGCCGAGCGGTTGATACAGACCCGTCGCGAAGCGCTGCCAGCGGATGTCGTCGAGATCGTCATCGATGCCGGTGATCCGCCAGACGTCGCCGTGCGCGGTGCTGAGATAACAAGTTCCATCGGGCGCGAAGTCGAACCCGCCGGCGAAGAAGAGGGCCTTGTGTGGGTTGTCGTAGGGGATGGCGATGGTGTCGATGGCGAACGGAGAGCCGCTCGCGGGCTTGCCGATCTCGCCCTTGGTGGCGAGGGGATCGCCCCAGAGGCGCGGGCCGGGCATGGTGAGGGCGTCGAGATCGGCCGGCGGCGCGGAGGAGAGGGTGTCGAGGTCAGCGGACACTCCCAGCAGGACCTTCACGCGCGTTGAAACGTCCGATGCCGGAAACGTGAGGACGATCCGATCATCGACGGTGCTCAACGTCGCGCCCGAGCCGATCAATGTCGCTCGTACCTCGCGCGGCTTCGTCGTCGCGAGCGTGGTGCGCAGCTCCCTCTTGCCGGGACCCATCTCGATCGTGCGGGTGAACGCCCAGTTGTCGGCGGACCTCTCGATGCCGTTCAGTTCGCGGATTGCTCGACCCGCGACGCGGTAGCTCAGCACGACATCGTTGCCGTGACGGTGCAGACCCTTCCACTCCAACTCCTCGGGCGAAACCGACTCCCACGCATTCGTGACGTTCGTGAACGCGATCTCCCCGCCGATCGTCGGCATCTCGAGCAGGCCGTATCGGCGATCGCTGTGGTGGAGGAACGCGCCCGTCCAGCCGCAACGAAGGGTCATCCGATCCTTGTCGAACATCACCGCAGCGGCGGGTGCGCCGCTGGTTGAGCGGAGCTTGATGGCCAGCGCTTTCGTGACCATGTCCTCAGCGGGCAGACCGGTGCGGTCATCGGAGGGGACGGCCTTGCGCGCGAGGAGGGCGGCGGTGTAGAAGGGGCCGGTGTCGCTCTGGCGAATGCGACCGTCCTTCCAGTCAGCCTCTTTCTCGCGCGGCAGGTCGCCCTTGCCGAGGTGCGGCTTGGGGGTCCACAGGTCGTCGAACGACGGTTCATCGGCCCGGAGGGAACCGGCCGCGAGCAGTGCGAACAGGATCCCGAGGACGATGGGCCGCAGCATGAGATAAGAAATGCAAGCGCCCAGACGCGAAGGCGCGGCGAGCAGACGCGGAGAGAGAACCGATTTGATCAAGCCTTTGCCTCCGCGTTCGTTCTCCGCGTCTTGGCGTCTGGGCGCTTGCACTCTCAGACGGGCGAAACAGAACGAGGCGCAACCCGCATGGTTACGCCTCGCATGGAAAAATAGCAGCGGCCGGACTCGAACCGGCGACCCAGGGCTTATGAATCCCTTGCTCTACCAACTGAGCTACGCTGCTGTCGCGGGCGGAAAAGATACAGGTCCGATCGCTCCGCCTCAAGCCCGGCGTCCATTCTACGCGCGTGCGTGCCGGGAAGTCATGAGAAGACAGCCCCGCGGGCAACCTGGTGGCCAGGCTGCCCGCGGGGCATGCGAACCCTGTGAGCGGTCATCGGTCGGAACGGCTCAGGCC
>JBAUGM010000815.1:0-2094 GCA_049679725.1 Tepidisphaeraceae bacterium | reverse complement strand
GCGCCGGCTGCGCCGATTCGCGCGGGGCGGACTCGATGACGCTTGACGTGTCGCGTTGGGCCATTCTGTCAGGCTCAGCCGAGGCCGTGACGTCTTCATCCGTCCCCGGCGTCTGGCATGCCATCATCAGGAGGGAGAACGAAACGGTCACCCAAGTCATCACGAGTGCGGTGGCGGCACGAGACGATAAGCGAGAAGCACGCATGGAAGGCCTCCTCGTCGGTTGTGTCCGCTGACAGCCTGTGCCCGTCGCGGGCGCGAGGCTGGCGGAGAGACATGTCCGGTGCGCGCAGCGCGCATCGTTTACGCTCCGGTTGCAATCGCCAAGCCATTCACCCGTGAACATGAGCGTGTAGCCGGCGAGTTGGCTCGCCGTTGGAACGGTCGGACGGCGAGCAAGCTCGCCGGCTACACGAATTCGATTCACGACGGGCGCGTGATGGCGTCGAACCCCTCGTCGCCAACGGGCTCCTCCTCCACCACCGGTGCGACGTAGTGCTCGTCCCCGCCCAGCCGCTTCCAGTCGAAGTAGAGCATCACGATCAACACGCTGCTCAGGAACGTGAACAGCGCGAACCAGGCGAAGAGGTAGCCGTACCCGACCCGATCGAAGAACCACCCCGCCAGCGGCATCGCGATCGCGAGGCCCAACCGGTAGACGATCGCGATGGCGGAGCAGAACTGGCCGTACTGCTTCTGCGGGAGGATGCGCGGGCCCAGGGCGAAGGTCGACGCCTGAAAGATCGCGATCGCGACGTACACGATGACCGTCATCACGAGGAAGCTCGTCTGCCCGCGCGTGAAGACGAACGCGGCTGCGCCGGTCAAACACGCGAGGACGTTGGCGACGATCCCCGCGCGCAGCGGGTGGAACCGGTCCACGAGCGGGCCCATCGCGAGGAACACGACCAGCCGCGCCCCGTCGCGGACGGCCATCGCGCTGCCGAAGCGATCCAGCCCGATGCCCAGCGTGTTCGTGCCGTACAGGATCAGGAACGTGCCCAGCGGCGCCAGGCCGCAGATGAAGCAGACGTTGAACAGGTAGATCTTCCAGTAGAACGCGTGCGAGAAGCACTCGCGGAGATAACGCTTGACCGACTTCGTCGCGCGCTCGAGGAACCGCCCCGTCGGCGGCGGCTCGGGCGGCGGATAGTCGCCCTCGCGCACCATGAAGACCAGCATCAGGAACGAGAACAAATACAGCGCCGCCGCGATCAGGCAGATCCATTCCGGGTGCGCATCAGCGTGCTTGAGCAGCTTCCAGTTGAAGAACATCACGCCCAGCGTGCCGACCACTTTGAACCAGCACGTGAACGTGCCCATCAGCCGGGCGGGGATGATGTCGGGCCAGAGGTAGTAGTAGACCGACTGCGGGACGATGTCGAAGAACTTGTAGGCCGTGAGCGTGACCGCCATCGTGCCGATCGTGAGCGACGCGATGCTGACGCCCGCGAGCACGCCCGGCGCGCTCACCTTGAGCCACGCCGCCAACTGCGGCGAGAATCCGAGCGCGATCAAACACAGCGCCAGGGGCGGCGTGGACCAGAGCAGGAACGGCATCCGCCGGCCGAGCCGTCCGCGGTGGCGGTCGCTCCACGTGCTGATGATCGCGACCATCAGCACCGACATGACCTCCATCACCGTGCCGGTGATGAGTCCGATCATCATGCCGCTCGCGCCGTACTTCTTCAGTTGCAGCGGCACGACGTTGGGCACGACGCCCATGTCCATCAGGTGCAGGCAGAAATCGCCCCAAAGCATCCAGAGGAAGACGTTCGACAGCCCGCCGCGGGTGTAGGTGAGCGTGCCGACGCGCCAGATGCGCCGGCCGGTCGAGTCGTGATCGAGGGCCGGCGGTGTCGGAGCGTTCCCGGTTGTTGTCGCGGGGGCGGATGAACCCATTCGGGCGACATCTTATGAGGAGAGGGCCGCGGAGACACGGAGGTTGGGTCACGGAGGTTGGGTCGGGGTGTAGCGCTCATTCTTGGCGATCCGCATTCACTCCCTCTTCCCGGTACGCCGGGGAGAGGGTTGCACCCTGCAAGGGCGGGGGAGAGGGGTGAGCGACGTTCCCTCCACGAGCGTCGTTCGTCG
>JBAUGM010000814.1:0-4931 GCA_049679725.1 Tepidisphaeraceae bacterium | reverse complement strand
TGCGTGGCTTGGGCGTCCCGCCCGAGCTTTCCGCGAACGGCTCCGCCGGAATGCTCGGGCGGGACGCCCAAGCCACGATCAGACTCGTTCAGGGCTCGATCACGACGTGACCCCACGGCTTGGCGTGCCACCGCGCAACCGACGCGTTAGCGAAGCCGTGCAGCTCGTACGTCGCGACGAGCACGTGCTCGCGCGACAAGCGCATGCCCGTGTACTTCAGGTCGGGTTGGCCCACGACGGGCACGCCGCGCAGCGCCGCGACGACGTGGCCGTTCGACTGGATCTGAAGCCACTGCGCGAGGGACAGCACGAGCAGGAGCGTGGCCATCAGCACCATCGTCCAGATGCTGCGGCGCGTCAGGCGGAATTGAGGTTGCTGCTCGTCCATCCCGCTTCTGATCCCCTCTCCCTGTACCCAGGGAGAGGGTTAGGGTGAGGGCCTGCTTTGAATCCTGTACTCGTTCGACGCTCGAGGGTCGCGCTCGGCTGCGCCGTCGCCCCTCACCCCAACCCTCTCCCGGAGTACCGGGAGAGGGGGAAAGTCAAGCCGCGTTCACGCCGCAGCACTTCTTGTACTTCTTCCCGCTGCCGCAGGGGCAGGGGTCGTTTCGGCCGACTCTCGCGGCCTCGCGGACGATGGTCTTGACCTTCGCTCCTTCGCCCAGCGCCTGATCCGACGCCTGCTGCATCTCGCCGCCGCCCGTGGGCGCGCCGACGTCCGCGGTGTGGCGGACGTTCTCGCTCACGCCATATCCGCCGGCGTCGGCGTGCGTCGCGGCGGTGACGTTGTAGGCGCTTCTCGCCTGCGTCTGCCCGACGACGCGGGCGCGGAAGATCAGGTCGGTGACCTTATCGCGCACGCCCGCCATCATCTGCTGGAAGTACGCGTACCCTTCCTTCTTGTAGAGGATGCGCGGGTCGCGTTCCGCGAACGCCTGGAGTCCAATGCCGCCCTTGAGCGCGTCCATCGCGTAGAGGTGATCCTTCCAGCTCTGGTCGAAGATCTGGATGAGGACGAACTGCTCGAGGTCGGTCAGTTCCTTGCGGATGAACTGCCGCGCGCGGTTCATGAGCACATCGCGCGGCGTGACGCTGCCGTCGCCGTCGCGATCCCCCACGGGTGCTTCGGTCTTGCCCGGCAGCGTCCGCGACTCCAGGTCCTTCACGCTCAGCGCGATCGGGAATCGCGCGTTGAACTCGGTAACGAGGTGCTCGTTGGAGTCGCCCGCCAGCTTCGTAATCGAGTCGATCTCCTTCTCGATGCGCCCGTCGCCCAGCCACTCCTGCTGGTATGCGATCAGCTCCTCGCGGAGCTTGCGAAGCGACTGACCCTGGACGTGGTTCACGGCCAGTTCCACGCCGAATTTCGCCCGCACCCACGCGCGGAGGTAGTCGGCGGCGTAGGGGTTGTCGAGGCTGGTGACTTCCTGCCCGCTGGTGACGAACGTGAGCGTGTGATCGACGGGGTAGTCGATCTCGCGCCGCGCGTACGCCGCGCGGGCGCGGCCTTCGATCAGCTCGACGATCTCCTCCGCCGGCTTGCGCGTGACGCGCCCGCCGCGCGCGTCGAGGATCATCTCCTCGGCCTTCACGTCGATGCCGAACTTGTCCCGCGCCCAGCTCGCCAGCTCGTTCTCGGCGAAGTACTGCGTGAGGTACTTGATGAGCCCCGCCGCATCGCGGTTGTCGATCTGCTCGACCGCCGACGCCGCGAGCTTCTCCTCCAGCTCATGCGCATCCATGCTGCGGATCTGCGCCTGGCTGAGCTGCACGTGGAAGCGGCTCATCGCCCAGCTCGCCAGCCCTTTCACGTCCCAGGCCGTGCGGTCTTCCGTGTCTTCGCCGGTGAACTCGCCGAGCGTGGCGGTGATGTTGGTCACCGCCTCGTTGCGGGCCTGGTCCTTGATGTAGCTCTCGATCTCGTTGAGCTGCGTGAGCCCTTTGAGATCGGCCGGGTCGATGGTCACCTCGAAGTTCACGCGCGCCCACTCGGCGGTCGTCGCGGCGGCGAAGTCGTTGGTGATGTACTTGTCCACCGCGTCACGGATCGCATCCCCGATCATGCTCCAGATCACCTGGTCGACATCGCGCCCCTCGAGCACCTGCTGGCGCATGCCGTAGAACGTCGTGCGCTGGTGGTCCATGACCTCGTCGTACTCGAGGAGGTTCTTACGGCTGAGAAAATTCCGCTCCTCGACCTTCTTCTGCGCGCGGAGGATGCCCTTGCTGATGCGCTTGTCCTCGATGGCCATCCCCTCTTCCATGCCCAGCCAGCCGAGGACCTTGATCGTCCACTCCCCGGCGAACATCGCCATGAGGTCATCTTTGAGCGAGACGTAGAAGCGGGACGATCCCGGATCACCCTGCCGCCCGCCGCGGCCGCGGAGCTGATTGTCGATGCGGCGGGCGGTGTGGCGCTCGGTGCCGATCACGTGCAACCCGCCGGACGTGTGGCTCTCGGTCGCGAGCTTGATGTCGGTGCCGCGCCCGGCCATGTTCGTGGCGATCGTCACGTTGCCGACGGTTTCGCCGTGCATGTTCTTGTGCTGCTGCCCGGCGACCTGAACGATCTGCGCCTCGCGCTCGTGGTACTTGGCGTTGAGCACCTCGTGCTCGATGCCGTACTTGCGCTTCAGCAGCGTCGAGAGCATTTCGCTCTTCTCGACGCTGGTCGTGCCGACCAGCACCGGGCGGCCCTTGTCGGAGATCTCCTTGATCTCTTCGAGAATGGCGGTCCACTTCTCCTGCTCGGTGCGATAGACGCGATCCTCGCCATCCTCGCGGACGACGGGGCGATTGGTCGGGATGGTGACGACTTCCAGCTTGTAGATCTTCGCGAACTCCTCCGCTTCCGTCTGGGCCGTGCCTGTCATGCCGGCCAGCGCCTTGTAGAGCTTGAAGAAGTTCTGCAGCGTGATCGTCGCCAGCGTCTGCGTCTCGGTTTTGATCGGGACGCGCTCTTTCGCTTCGACCGCCTGGTGCAATCCATCCGACCACTGCCGGCCGGTCATTTTGCGGCCGGTGTATTCGTCGACGATGACGACTTCCATTTCGCCGCGCGGGCCGCGCTCGACGACGTACTCCTTGTCCTTCTCGTACACCACGTGGGCGCGGAGCGACTGCTCCATCAGGTGCGGCCACTCCATATTGCTGCCGACGTAGAACGACCCGACCCCCGCCGCTTCCTGCGCGGCGGCGATGCCTTCGTGGCTCATGTGGACGGACTTGCGATCCAGCTCCACCTCGTAGTATTGCGTGACGCCCGTCTTCTTCGCCTCGGCCTCCTCGAGCTGTTTCTCCGCCTCCGCCTTGCGCTGGCGGGCTTTCTCCTTCTCGGCCTTCTCCTTCGCCCTGTCCTCGTCACCCTCGGCGGCCTTGAGCGCGCGCTTGGCGGCGTCGACGGCCTTCTCGACCTGGTCCCACGACTTGTTCAGCTCGATCAGCTTGCGGGCGACGGTGTCGGCGGCGCGGTACTTGGGCGCATCATCGTGTGCGGCGCCGGAGATGATCAGCGGCGTGCGTGCCTCGTCGATGAGGATGCTGTCCACCTCGTCCACGATCGCAAAATCCAGCGGCCCCTGCACCTGCAGGTCGACGCGCTCCTTCATGTTGTCGCGCAGGTAGTCGAAGCCGAACTCGCTGTTCGTGCCGTACGTGATGTCGCGCTCATACATCCCGCGGCGCGAGTCGCCGCCGGGCTCCATGTCGGACTGGATGTAGCCGACGGTGATCCCGAGGTTGTCGAACGCGGGCTTCAACCACGTCGCGTCGCGGCGGACGAGGTAGTCGTTCACCGTCACGACGTGACAGCGCAGACCCTCGAGCACGCGCATGAAGCACGCGAGCGGCGCAACGAACGTCTTCCCCTCGCCCGTCGCCATCTCGGCGATCTTGCCCTCGTACAGGACGAGCCCGCCGATGAGCTGCACATCGAACGGCCGCGCGCGAAACGGCGGGCGCGACTCGGGGTAGAGCTTGCGGACGGCGGCGTAAATCTCCGGCGGGATCGCGACCTGCTGCCACGACTCCCCGGTCGCGATCATGTGCCGCTGCACCGCGTCGTACGCTTCGAGCATTGCGTCGTCGAGCTTGTCGGGGTCGAAGTGCTCATCGGGGTTGAAGATCGAGCGGATGCCGATGTGGCGGTCCATCGACTCGCGGATGATCGCGAACGCCTCGGGCAGCACGTCGCCGCTGCGCAGCTCGCCACTGGTGAGGCCGGCGCGGAGCTCCAGTGTGCGGGCGCGGAGCTGTTCATCGGTCATCGGCTGAACCTTCGGCTCCATCGCGTTGATCTGCTCGACGATCTTGCGGTAACGCTTGAGCAGCCGCTCATTGCGGCTGCCGAACACCTTGGTCAATACTTTTTGGACGGTGATGGCCATGGGACACCTGCGGAATTTGCGATTGCGGATTTGCGATTTGCGATTGAAAGACGAAGACGGGGCGCGCAGAAATCGCGTCGCGCGCCGCACGAGATGGGCGGATTAGAGCGTCGGAGGCGGAAGGCGGAAGCGGAACGGGGACGCACTGGATGCGTGCCACACCGTTGGCGAGCCCGCTTCAGCGGGCGGGCGCGGGATCGTGTCGCACGTCCCCTCGCGCCGGTTCTCCACGAACCGCACGGTCGGCACAACGCGCCGGAAGCTGACGGTCAGCTTGCTCGCGATGTTGCGGGCGATTTGTCCGACCTGCGGCCTCGCCTGAGGCGCAGCAGCGGTCGCCCGATCGGCGCAGAGCGCCGTCGCCACCACCACCGCGGCCAGAACGTGTCGGGATCGTTGCATCGCGAGTCGAGAAGTATCGCCGCCGTCTCCCGGCAGCGTCAAGCGGACATGAGATGATACGTCGGGACAACCGGGTGAGTTTCTCGACAGAAAATGACGCGGTATGCTCGGGGGAACGTTTCGCAGGATCGTCTGGCGTTGGTC
>JBAUGM010000813.1:0-5104 GCA_049679725.1 Tepidisphaeraceae bacterium | reverse complement strand
CTTCACGGGATACCGCAGCCAAAAACTGCAGCGCCCGGGGGATCGCGTCCGATAAGTTCGGAAGCGATGGATTCCGCCCCCTGGGACACGATCACGCCGCAAGACCCCGCCGCGGCTGCGCGTCCCGAGCCGACCATGCCCGCGCCGGCGATCGCGTCGCTTGACCCGTCTGAGTCCTCCGACCTCCAGTTCGTCCGTTCGCGATCCAAGTCGAGTGCCTGGACGATCCCCCTGCTCTGCGCCGGCATCGCCATCCTCGCGTGCTGCCTGCTGATCCCCGCCGCCGACGAGAATCGCCGGCTGACGTGGGAGCGCGAGCGCCTCAAGGCCGACCTCGAGCAGATCCAGAAGCAAGTCTCGGTGAACAACGCGTTCCTGCGCCGATTGATGGCCGACCCCACGTTGTCCGAGCGTCTCGCACGCCGGCAGATGAAGATGGTGCGCGAAGGGACGAGCGTGCTGGAAACGAAGAGCGCCGTCGGCAAGGAAGAGCTCTCGCCCTTTCTCCTCGTCACGCTCCCCCCGCCCGCGGAAATGCCCCAGTATCGACCGATTGGCGGGGTCCTCGGGGAGTTGTGCCGCAATCCGAAGTCGCAACTCTACCTGACCGGCGCGGCGCTGCTGATGATGGCGTCGGGGTTGGTGTTGGGCAGCAGCGGTGCGCGGGTCAAGGAGTAGGTGAATCGATCGTGAACGGCATCAGTCGAGCGACGTGACGCCTTCGCGGATCGCGTAGCGCGTGAGTTCGGCGACGCTGTAGAGCTTGAGCTTGTCCATGATCTGCCGGCGGTGGCCTTCGACGGTCTTGCTGCTGAGGTGCAGCATCAGAGCGATCTCCTTGGAGCTCTTGCCCTCGGCGACGAGCTGAAGGACCTCGCGCTCGCGCGGCGAGAGCGTGCCGCAGAACGCGCCCGCCTCGGGCACGCCGCCCACGACCTCTTTCACGAGCACGCCGGTCACCTTCGGGCTCAGGAAGATGTCGCCGCGCATGACCGCTTCGATCGCCGAGAGCAATTCGTCGACAGGGCAGTCCTTCGGGAGGTAGCCGGATGCGCCCGCGCCGAGCATCTCCATGACGAACTGACGCTCGGCGTGCATGGAGAGTGCGACGACCTTCACGCGCGGCTCAGCGGCGCGGATCTGACGGGTGGCGTCGATGCCGTTGAGGTCGGGCATCGTCACGTCCATGATGACGATGTCGGGCTTGAGCTCCTGCGCCAGCCGCACGGCGGTGCGCCCGTCGTCCGCTTCGCCGACGACGCTCAGGCCGTGCTGTTCCTCGAGCATCGAGCGCAGCCCCTGTCGCATCAACTGATGGTCATCCGCAAGGAGGATCCTGGCGCTCATGTCGTAGCCGTCCTTTCGCGCGCGTGCGCCGGTGGGGTGGCTCCGAGCGGCGCGACGAGCGTGACCGTCGTCCCGCCGCCGGGGCGCGTGATCAAGTCAAAACGTCCCCCCAGGTGTTCCAGGCGCTGGCGAATGCTGAACAGTCCGAGCCCGCCCGCGCCGTAGTCGGTCGATGCGGTGGGGGTGAAGCCGCGGCCGTTGTCCTCGACCGTGACGGTGATCGCGCCATCGGTCCGCGACAGGTTCACGCGGCATTTCGACGCGTGCGCGTGCTTCGCGACGTTGATGAGCAGTTCGCGAACGGCCTGGAACAGGACGATGCGCGTCTCTTCGTTGACCGGCTGCCATTCCTTGGGCGCATCGAGCTCGAACGAGATCTCGTGGTCCGCGCGCAACCGGTCGCCGAGCCACTGAATGGCGGCGGGCAAGCCAAGTTCGTACAGCACCGGCGGGCTGAGGTCGGCGGTGAGCGTTCGCGTGTGGGAGATGGATTTGTCGATCAGCTCGTACACCTCGGTGAGCCGCTCGTGCATCCCGTTTCCGTGCGTCGCGCGGCGGAGGCCGTCCACCTTGAGTTTCGAGAGCGCCAGCGTCTGCACGACCGCGTCGTGCAGCACGGTTGCGATGCGCCGTCGCTCGCGCTCCTCCGCCAGCATCAGCTCCGCCGCCATCTCCTGCAGCCGCTCGCGGTGCAGTTGCACGTCGGCCTCGCCCTTGCGGGCGGCCATGGCTTCGATCTCGTATCGGCGCTGTGCGCGGCGCAGGGCGCCGTTAAGGGCGGCGATGAGCGCGCCGACGAGCGTGAAGAGGATCAACCGCGCGATGTCGCGCGGGTGCTCGATGCGCAACGACGCGTACGGCGCGAGCAGGTAGTAATCGACCGCGATCGCGCCGAGCAGCATGGCCAGCAACCCCGGCCCGGTGCCGCCGTACCAGGAGCTGAACGCGACGGCGGCGTAGAACAGGAAGAACGGGCTGAGCGTCACCCACGGGTGCTCGATCGTGATCGCCAACAGGAACGCCGCCCCCGCCGACGCCACGGCAACCGTGTAACGAACCGCCGCGCTGTTGGCACTTCTGCTCATTCGGATCGACGGGCGGCGCATATCGCGCCCAATTGTAACCGACCGCGGACGACTCCCCCTCGCGCGGATCACGCAGCTATCCACGCCAGTGCGCGCCCCTCCGCACAACCCTGCACGATCGACCGCGTGCATTTGGGCGGCCTCCGAAGCATCGCGCGCGGCGGCGTCAGTTCAACCCGCGATGCGCCCTCCTTTTCCTCGCCTGTTTCAAGCAAACGGCTTGTAGCACCACCGTTATTAAGGGGTACGGTGAACGCAGAGCTCTACCTGAACGCCATTTCTTCAACACAGAGGTACGTCATGTCCCACTTCGCACCCTTCCCATCCTTCCGTTTCCCGTTCCCCACCCTTCGTCGTCGTCACGTGCCGGCGATGCCGATCCGGAAACGCGCAGCGTTTACCCTGGTCGAACTGCTCGTCGTCATCGGGATCATCGCCCTGCTGATCTCGATGCTCTTGCCCGCGCTGCAATCGGCGCGTCGCCAGGCGAACCAGGTGAAGTGCGCCAGCAGCCTCCGGCAGATCGGCATCGCATTTCAGATGTACGCAAACGACCACAAGGGCATCGTGGCGCCGGCCGTCGTCTCCAAGAACGCGACGTTTGCGAAGTATTCGGAGGAACGCCGCTGGTATGACCTGATCGCCAAGTATGTGAACCCGAGCGTCACGTCGTACCCGCTGATCAGCCAGGTTCGCGAGAACTCCGTGCTTTGGGGTTGCCCCGAGTGGAGCCGGATCACGTACGGCAACATCGGGGGCAGCGACGACAACGCACGCCCCGGCTACGCGATGACCTACTACACCCCCGATTACTTCAAGGCACTCGCGGGAAGCATCGCCCGGTTCCGCACCGACTATGCCTACTTCACGACCAACAGTCGCGGTGCATGGGTGAGGAAGACGCATTGGGCGGATCGCCGTTCATCGGAAGTGGGTTACGTCACGGACTCGATGACCCACATCATCAACATCCCCGGTTTCGGCACGAACTACACATACTCGCTCGACATCGCGCCGGGGGGCGGCAAGTGGCAGCCCTCGCTGACGGGCAACCCCTACACCGGCGGCGCGACGATCATCTACATCGAGCCCGCCCGCCATCTCAAGCGTGGCGCCACGCGCGTGCAGCAGGGCGCGGAGCGGGGGATGAACATGCTCTTCCTCGACGGGCACGTCACCCCCGTCAACATGAAGGAAGCCTGGGCCGCGATGACCGGCAAGGATCCGAACCAATGAGCCAACGCGATCGCGGAGCGAGGTGAGACCCGCGGGCGGCGCGCTTCACTGCCGCCGCCCGCGGTGTTTTTCTCGCCGGGCGTGCGATCGCTGCTCCCCACACAAACGAAGCGGCGGGGTCGCTTCGCGCGACCCCGCCGTTCCAATTCGTCTCGTGTTTCGTATCGAGCCGTAACGGTTGCGCGACTACGTCGCCGACGCCGCCAGCTCGCGCTTCTCGGCCGCGGCGCGGGCCCCGGCACTTTCGGCCGCGGCGTCGTCCTTCTTGCCGCCGGTCTTGCGCTTCTCGACCAGGCGGACGGCCTTGCCGACGCGGTCGCGGAGGTAGAAGAGCTTCGCCCGGCGCGTCTCGCCGCCGCGCTTGGCGACGACCTTCGTGATGAACGGGCTGTGCAGCGGGAAGATGCGCTCGACGCCCTCGTTGTTCACGATGCGGCGGACGGTGAAGGTCTCGTTGATCCCCCGACCCTTCTTCATGATCACCGTGCCGGAGAAAATCTGAATGCGTTCCTTCTCGCCCTCGACGATGCGCGTGTGCACGTCCACGGTGTCGCCGACGTCGAACTGCGGAATGTCTTTCTTCAGGTGGGCCGATTCAACTTGTTCGAGGATTTTGTTGGTCATGGCAGTTCTCCGGTCGGATCAGTGTCACAAATTCTAGATCGCAAATCTCAGATTTCAGATCGTCGCTTCAGATACGCTTGCCACAGATCGGGCCGGCGGTCTTTTGTCCTTGACTCCCTTTGCTCCTGTCGCCACCTGGCGATGGCGGCGTGGTTGCCGCTGAGCAGGATGTCCGGGACGCTCATCCCGCGAAACTCGCGCGGGCGCGTGTACTGCGGATACTCGATCAAACCATCCGCGAACGTCTCGTCTTCCGCGCCGGTTTCGGCGCCGAGTGCTCCGGGCAGCAGCCGGACGACCGCGTCGATCAACACCATCGCCGCCAGTTCGCCGCCCGACAAGACGTAATCGCCGAGGCTGACTTCGATCGGCTTCAGGCCCAGAGCGATCCGCTCGTCGAAGCCTTCATAGTGCCCCGCGATCAGTAACAGCCGCTCCCGCTTGGCGAAATCCTCCGCCAGCGTCTGGTCGAACGGCCTTCCTTGCGGGGTGAGCAGGATCCGGGTCGCTTCGCGCGGGTCCTGTTTCTCAGCGGACTCGACGGCGTCGAACACCGTCTGGCACATCATCACCATTCCGGGCCCGCCGCCGAACGGCTTATCGTCCACCGACTTGTGCGCGTCGGTCGCGAAATCCCGGATGTTCGTGAACTTGTACTCGACCAGTCCTTTTTCCGCCGCCCGCTTCGGGATGCTCGTGCCGAGGACGGCGGTGAACATCTCGGGGAAGAGGGTCAGGATGTCGATGCGGAGCATGTCAGTGGTCCGTTGTCCGTTGTCAGTTGCAATATTCGCGCTGACACAACGGACAAC
>JBAUGM010000812.1:0-1867 GCA_049679725.1 Tepidisphaeraceae bacterium | reverse complement strand
GATGGGAGCCTTGGCGACCTGAGGGATCTCGGGTTCGAGACTTGCTCACGAGCCCGAGATCCTTCAGCTCGTTAAACTCGCCTCAGGATGACGTAAGGGAGGGCACGATCACACTGTCGCGGGCTCGGCGCGGGTTTTCGTGGCGATTTGCTTCTCCGCGCCACGCTTGCTCGATGCTGTCAGCGCCATGTCGCTCAGCCAGAACCGCGCCGGAATCAGTCCAATCCCGATGAGCAGCAGTTGCGACGCGCTGAACGCGCTGACCCAGAACACGCCGGACTCCGTCCAACCGTAGCTGTGCAACCCGACGCCGAGCAGGTTCGTGCCGAACCAGCTCCAGGCGAGGAAGCAGTTGCCGAAAATGGCCAGGCACGCCAGCCCGCGCTCGCGGACGATGCCGCCCCAGCGCGCGTGGAGGATGACCGCATTCCACAGCACGACCATGGCCGCGCCGTTCTCCTTCGGGTCCCAGCCCCAGAAGCGCCCCCAGGACTGGTCCGCCCAGATGCCGCCCAGGATCGTGCCGACGAAGCTGAGGAGGATCGCGAAGCACACACAGCCGTAAATCATGCGCGAGAGCGCCTTGCCGAAATCGGGCGTCGCACCGGGGACCAGCACGGCGGCGATGACGTACACCGCCCCCAGCAGCGCCGCCAGCGCGGCGGCGGAGTAACCGAGGTTGATGATGACGACGTGCGTGGCCAGCCAGATGTTGGTGTCGAGCACGGCCTGGAGCATCTCCATCGTGTCGCCGTCACCGGAGAGGTGGTGGGCGATCAAGAGCGAGACGAACCCACCCACCGCCGCCGTCACCATGCCCAGGCCGTTGCGGAAGACCAGCTCAAGGAACGTCGCCAGCAGCACCGCCCCCCACGCGACGAAGACGGCGGAGGAGTAGAGGTTGGTCACCGGCGGCCTGCCGGAGATGAGCATGCGCGCGATCAGCCCGAACGAGTGGATCGCGAGGGTCAGCACGAGCACCCCGAACGCGGCGCGCCAGAGGATGCGCGTCAGGCCCAGCCACGAGGCGCAGGCGAGGACGAAGACGGTGACGTACAGCACCATGCAGACGTAGAATGGCGCGAACCGGTTGAAGAAGACCTCGAACCCGGCCTTGCCGGTCTCGCGCGCGACGGTGGCGCCGAGGAGCTGCTTGTAGGATGCGACTTCGGTATTGAACTTCTCGGCGTCGCTGCGCGAATAGGCGTCCAGCGCCGTGACGAACGATCGCGCCGCCGGCGGCATCCCGCCGCCCTGCTGCGACTGGCGGACGGCCTCGATCAGCGTCGTCCACTTCCCCCCGCTCTCGGCGGGCGGGACGACGTACAGCGACTCCCACTGCCGCAGCCGCACGAACAGGTCCAGGTGCTGCGCCAGCTCCGACAGCTTCTGCTGGTAGATGTCGCGGTCCTTCTTCTTGACCTTCGCCGCCGCCGAAGTGGCTTCCTGAAGCTTCTCGATGCGCGCCTGGCGCACTTCGGGCGTCCCCTTCAGCGCCATGATCTGATCGGCGGAGAAATACTTGTCCTCCGTCTTCAGCTCGAGCAGCGCTTTGACGTCGGGGTGATCGATGCGGAAGACCTTGTACCCCATGGCCGCCTCGTTGCCCGCGAAGACGTCGGCGAGCCACTGGACGGCGGGGACTTTGCGGTCGGTCCAGTCGTCGATGTCGCCGTCGCCGTTGGCGTCGACGCGGAGGACGGACTTGCCGCTGAGGATGCGCAGGCTGTTGATCGCGAGGCTGTCGAGCGGCTGCGTGCGGCCGTTGTGCGTGATGGGCAGGCGCGCGAACGTTTCGAGATCGTACGGCTTGCTCGGCTTGTCCGGCCGCAGCGCGGCGGACATCGCCCAGCAGACGAACACCAGC
>JBAUGM010000811.1:0-7685 GCA_049679725.1 Tepidisphaeraceae bacterium | reverse complement strand
CCATTGATCACCGCTGCCCCCGCGCCGATCGGCAGGAGGGACGCGCCGTTCTCGTCCTCCGCCGCGTCGAGCCGCGCAAGGCCTGCCGTGCTCGTGATGCGCAGCTTCGGCTCGGCGGTAACCGAGAGCATGACGGTGAAGTCGTTGCTCGGCTTGTTGCCCGTCGCCAGGTCGAGTGCGATCTGGCGCGACAACCGCATGGCGCGGATGCGAAACGGCCCGTGAACGCACGTCGGCACGTTGCGGGCGCGCGGCGCCGTTGGCATCACGGTCAGACCGGACATTCCCATGGCGTCGACGTCGAGCCCGCACTGCTCGCGGAGCTGTCGCACGACCTCCCAGAAGGGCACGTGATCGACGTCGATCGAGACCGCGGGCAGCGGCTGGTTCCAGATCGACGTGCTCTGTGCCTTCAGGTCGAAGCCCGCCTGCTTGCCGAGTTCTTCGAACGCGACGCGCGGCGTGACGTTGGCCAGGTGCAGCGTGATCAGCGACGGCCCGATCAGCCGGCCCTCGGCGATCTGCTGGAGCGCGGCGTCGCAGCGCGTGCGGACTTCCGCGTCGCCCGACTCGCGCGCCGCGCGTTGCAGGCGCGGCTCGGCCGACCCGGCAAGCGCGACGAGGCGCTCCTGCGCCGCCTTCCGCGCCGGCCATTCCTCGCTGGCGAGCTGCACGAGCAGCGCGTCGATTTCCGCCTCCACGTCCGCCGCGGGCTGGGTCGTGGCGCTCGACGCTGGTGACGATTCCGTCGTCTCGCGCTCGACGAGTGTATCGACGGACTGCGCGAGCAGGAGGCCCCGCGGCGACATGGCCAGCAGCGCGAATGCGAACGGTGCGGCAACGAGGATTGTGGCGGCAACGGAGGAGGTGGTGAACGCGATGGCGCGGGTGGGTGTGCGAGACATAAGTCGTCCCCTTCCGAGCATACGCGCGGCGTGACGCGCGTGCCCTCCACAGAAGTGTCGCCCGCCGCCGCGCCGGCGACAAGCGGAAAAGAAAACGGGCACGACCCGCATCCTGCGAGCCGTGCCCGTGTCTCTCAGCTGATTTGGATGCCGCCCCTCGTATCGAGGCGGCATGGAGGCGGCGTTCGTGCGTTACCCGCGGATGATGACGTCGCCGAAGACGTCGCCGTCGATCTGCTGGGAGAGCAGGTGTTCGACGGACACGGTTGCCCCCTCCTGGATGTCGCCGCCCACCTGCAGGAAGCCGAGGTCGTCGCCGACGAAGACCGTCGACCCGTCGAGCAGCGAGCCCTTGACGATGAATTGGTTGAGGTCCCCGCCCGCGTCGATGCCGGCGGAAACGGTGTCGCCGTCTTCGTTCAGCGCGCCGGGGGCGCCGAAGTCAGTGCCGACGCGGACCTGCGCGATGTTGTTCGTGCTGATGACCGCGCCGTAGAGGCTTCGGCCGGTCGTGAACGTCCCGATCTGTCCGTTGGGTCCCGATGCCCGCAAGGTGGACGTTCCGCGGAAGGTTCCGCCGACGTTCACGGTGCCGACGGGTCCGGCGACGTTGAACTCGGAGGTGTAGATGTCGCCGCCGGTGCTCATGAAGTTGAGTCGGCCGGTGGTGACGATCACGTCGTCGATGTAGCCGCGAACCTGGATCTGATTGGTCGAGGAGGCGAAGCTGAAGAACGAGTTCTTGATCTCCTGGGCCTGAAGGCTGCCGAGGTCGGCGTTACCGATGGCCTCACTGTCGGCAATGATGCCGCTCTTGCTGACGCCGCCGGTCAGGCGCACCGGCGCGTCCTTGGTGGTGTTGAGATACTTGTGCAGGTCGTTGAGGGCGGTGAGCGGCTGACCGGTGTAGGGGTCGAACTTCATCTTCTCGCTGAAGCGGACGGAGCTCGTGTAATCGGTGGTGGCCAGCCGGTTTCCCTTGCCCCGGGCGACCATCGCGTTGATGGAGCCGCCGCCGATGTAGAACATCGAGCGGAGGCCGAAGCCGTCGGTGATGATGCTGTTGGCCTGGCCGGAGGCGACGCTGCGAATGACGGAGTTGAAGATGCCGAACCCGCCGTTGACGACGACGTCGCCGACGTCGGACGCGCCGATCACGGTGCCCATGATGCCGCCCTTGCCGTTCAGCGAAACCGTCTCGATCTCGGCAACGGGGTCGGAGGTGAAGTTGCCGAAGTCGGGCGTGACGATCGTGCCCGGGTTGATGTCGCGGGCGGACTGGAAGCGCTGGGCGACGAAGATGTCGGACCCGAGGATGGAGCCGTCGTCCAGCCCGATGGTTCCGATGGGGCTCGGGACGGTCGTGTCGATGGTGCCGTTGGGCAGAGTGCGGATGATGAGCGGGAGGTTCTGGCCCTTGGAGACGATGTCGCCGCGGATGTCGGAGCCTTCGCCCTGGTTGGTGACGGTTCCGATGCGGCCGTGAGCGAAGAGTCCGGAGAGCAGGACCTCGCCGGTTCCGCTGGGGAGGATGCCCTCGCCGATGTTGACGTTTCGGATCCCGCCCCCACCGCCCTCGGCGACGCCGCCGGGCTGGGTGAGGATGGGCGCGTTGATGCCCTCATGCACGCCGGAGACGCCTCGGCCGTCGGCGTTGGCGATGAGCTCTTCGATGGTTCCACTGACGATGAAGTTGCCCACGCCGCCCAGCGCGCGGGCGGAGACGATGTCGCCGTCGACCTGAATGCCGATGCGCTGCTGCGCGAAGGGCCCGGCATCGGGGTCGGGGCCGACGGGGGCGATGGGGATGTCGAGGATGGTGTTGCCCTCGACGCGCGTGCCCGTGTGGCTCTTGGACAGGCCGAGCGTGCCGGCGAACAGTTCGCCGACGGAATTGATGTCCATGTTGACGATTTCACCGCCGGTCTGGTTGATGACGCGGGTGAACGAGCCCGCGTTGACGGCCGTGCCGGACCAGGTGATCTCGTAGATGTCGGTGACGGCGTTGCCGCGGACGAGGACGTCCAGGTCCTGGTCGGTTACGCCGACGCCGAGCTCGAGGCGGTCGTCGAGCGGGTTGAGGAGGGAGTTCCCCTCGTTTTCGACGATCACGGTTCCGGGGCCGGTGCTCTCGATGGTGCCGATCTCGGCGGTGCCGCGGCTGCTCTGGCCGCCGGCGGTGATCTCGACGCCGCGGGAGGTGGTCAGCCGGACGAGGACGACGCCGCCCTTGTCGCGGATGCCGTAGCGGACGACGCTGAGGGCGCCGGGGTTGACCGGCACGGGGATGCCGCCCGGGCCGATCACGCGATCGAAGGGGATGGGCTCGTAGTTGACGACGGTTCCGGAGTCGTCGACGAGGCTGATGCTCTCGCCGGGCGCGAAGTTGGCGATGTCCGGCGCGCCGCTGCCGAAGAAGATGTCGCGGAACGCGGTGCCGCCCACGTGGATATAGCGGACGTTTCCGCCCGGCCCGGTGGTGATCTGCGGGCCACCCGCGTTGAGGGAACCGAGGTCGCCGCTGACATCGATCAGGTCGATGATGCCGTCGGCGCCGACCTTGTCGACGTTGACGTTGATGACGCTGGCTTGGTTGATGACTGACATGTTGCTCGCGCGGGCGACGCCAAGCGCGCCGTCGGCGTCGAGGTTCATCAACAGGGTGGCGTTGGGCGCTTCGATGAGCTGCAGGTCGCCGCCGACACCCGACTTGGTGTCCTTGATGATGCAGCTCTCCATGGAGTTGATGCCCGTGCGCGCGCGGATGAGCCCGATGTTTCCGCCGGCCACCGCGTAGTTCGGGCCGGCGGAGATGGTGTTGTCGTTGAGGAAGCCGAGTTGCGCGGCGTCAACGACGCGCAGGTTGCCGCCGTCGACGAGGATGTCGCCGGGGCCGCCGGAGGGCTGACCGAGGGTTTCGAACGCCATGGTGCCGCCGGCGAAGACGACGCCGACGTCGCCGCGCACCGCGTGGACGGTGGAGAATCGATCCTCGGGGAGGAAGCCGAAGCCCTCGTTGAAGATGTCGTTGGACGCGGCGACGGCGCCGATGGTCATCTCCCCGACCTTGCTGAGCTGAAGGTTGTAGTCGATGTTCGCAAGGAGGGTGGTGGTGACGTTGACGACGAAACGGTACGTGCCCGGGCGGTCGGCGGTGAACTGGAAGGCCTGGTTCAGGGTGCCGGTGGGATCCAGGTTGTTGTTGTCGCTGGCGACGACGCGGCCGTCGGGGTCGATGATCGTGAGGAAGGCTAGGCCGAAGTCCTCGTCGCTGACGAAGCCCGGCAGGGTGCTGCTCAGCTTCACTTCGACGGTCTGCCCGGCGAGCAGCCCGACGCCGTAGTGGTCGATGTTGTCCTGGATCTGAACGATGTTCTGGAGGGTGCCATCCACGCTGATGACGTTGTTGCCCAGCGACTTGCTGTCGTACGCGCCCAGGAGTTGCGGCGTCTGGAAGGTGTCGTTGTTGAAGTCGGCTTGGCCGTCGCCGAGGCGCGGCTGGCCGACGAAGCCCGGTCCGGGGAAGAAGACGTCATCGTTGTCGGTCCCCTCGAAGTGGGTGAGCGAGCCGCGGTTGCGGGGCCGGACCTTCGTTTCCACCTCTTGCTGGTGCCCGCGGAGGCGGGGGGCGGCGGCGTCGTTGAGGGCTTGGATGTTGCCGATGATGCTGCCGTAGGATTGGACGCGACCGATGGTGCCGCGCACCTCCATGTCGAATCCGGTCACGTACACCGGCTCGCCGTTGCTGCTGCCGGCGTGCGTGCCGACGGAGCCCTTGACGATGAGTTCGCGAATGTCGCCGGCGACGAGGAAGTTGTTCGGGATCACCGGGGTGCCGGTACCCGACTGCCCGCGGGTGTCGCCGGTGAGCAGCGCGCCGCAGTAGAAGGTGTCGATCGACCCGCCGATCGTCACCTGTCCGCTGATGGCGCCGCCCCAGAAGAACTTGCCGAGGTCCTGCCCGCTCTCGATCATCAACCCCGCGGTGAGCCGGCCGTTGGGGCGCGGGCCGAGGATCCCCAGCCCGCTGAAGTTGTCGGTGAGGATGGGGCGGTTGTCCTCGTCGGCGATGTTGGCCGGCGTGTCGCGCGTGCGCGCGCCCAGGTAGATCGACCCGCTGCCGCCCGCCGTGCTCACGCCCTCGATGCCGTTGCGCCCGAAGATGGTGAGGCTGACGCTCCCACTGTACGGCTGCATCGGCCTGACGTTCGCGGTGGGCGGGGGGACTTCGGCGACCGTGATGAACGAGTTGGCGCCGGCCTGGGCGACGTAGATCGTGAACAGGTCCTTCCCGTCGTTGACGGTATCGAACCCCGGGGTCGCGTCGCCCAGCACGACCTGATTATCGGACGCCCTCACGCGCGCGAAGACGAGTTCGGCCGTCACGTTGTGGAAGGTGACGCGGACGACGTTGTTCCGGCCGTCCTTGTACTCGAACACGCCGACGCCGTCGCCGTCGTTCATGATCGTGTTGAACAGCGTGCGCGACTCGAGCGCTTCGATCGCGTTGTGGAACATGCTGCGTACGGCGGTGTCACGGGTGCGCGTCACGGGGTGGCGACGACGGGGCAGACGGGGCATGAAAGTTCCTCCTCAGCTCCGATGACAGCCGGACCCCACCTATCTGGTATCCGTGCACGGGCTGAAACACTCTGGGAAGGACGGTTTGGCGCGTTCTGTGCCGGCGCGGTTTGAGAATCGCCACCACGTCTCGTCAAAGTTGCGGCGGCCCGCTGGCTACGGGCCTCTCTCGGCGACTGACCAAGGGCGATAGGCTATCCGCGCGCCGGCGGAAGGTCAACGAAATGGAGGGCTTCCGACAGTGCCGGGCAAGTGCCGGATCTAGACATGAATTAAGCAATCAGCGATCAGCAATCAGCGATCAGCCAGAGAGAGCGATCGCATTTTCCCGGGCTGAGAGCTGATCGCTGATGGCTGACAGCTTCCCGGGTATCACTTGGCACCCGCCAGCGCCCCGCGCTTCTCCCCGATCAGCTTCAGCAGCGCCTTCTGCGGGTCGGCAAACTTCGCCGTCCCCTCCTCCATCAGCACCTTCTCCAGCTTCCCTTCGTCCACCTTCTGCTCGATCTCCGCCACCACCGGCTGCGGCGGCATCCGGTCGACCTGGCGGGTGTACTGCTTGTTCAGCTTCCCAACCGCGTCGTTGGTGGCCGGGGGATTGGTCTGGATGTCGCTCCCGGCCAGGGCTTCGACGTATTTGTCAGGTGGATCACTGGGCCTCTTCGTGCCCGTGCTGGCGAAGATGATTTCCTGCTGCAGCGCGAGCTTCTTGTCGGCCCAGAACCTCTGGTTCATCTGCCACAGCTTCTTGACGTTCACGATACCGACCAGCCCCTGGGCCGCGGGCGAGAGGTCGGGGACGTGCTTCTCCGTGTACACGTCCACGCGCGAGACGAAGATGCTGTAGACGCTCTTGAACCCCGCCAGGCCGCTCTGCCGCCGGCTCGCCCCGCGCCAGACGTTGTCCCGTGCCGTTTCGTACTGCCGGCGGGAGAAGATGAGCGTGACGTTCAGCGTCACCCCCGCCGCCGCCAGCTCTTCCAGCGCCGCCAGACCCGCTTCCGTCGCCGGCACCTTGATCATGCGGTTGTCGTGGCCCTTCGCCCACTGCTTCCCCAATTCGACGTACCGGCGCGTGCGCTGAGCCTGCGACAGCGTCGAGCCCTTGTCCTCCAGCAGCGGGTCGAGCTCGAAGCTGACGTACCCGTTGTTCCCCTTCTCCTGTTCCCACACCGGCCGGAACACCGACTGCGCATCGCGCACGAGCTGGTCGGTGAGCTGCCAGGCGATGGCCTCGTCATCGAGCCCTTCGTCGATCAGCTTCGACATCCGCTCGTCGAATCGGCCGGTCTTGATCAGGTCGGAGATGATGATCGGGTTCGACGTGGCGCCGGTCGCGCCGAGCTTGCGGTTGGAGCGGACCAGGTCAGGGTCGATCGAGTCGAGCCAGACTTTCGTGCCGGTGGCGATGAGGGATTGGAGTGACATCGGCGAGGGCCTCCATGTGTGCGTGTGTGTGTGTGCGTGCGTTCGACGGCTCGTTCACGTCTCCCCGAAAAGGGAATCCTACCAATTGTAGGCGCTACCGGTATATTCCCGTCCTCCCCGCGCGGCCGCTGCAGGTCGTGGGCAGCCTATTTCACGGAGTCAGACGAAGATGGTCAGGGTTCTCAACGCGTTTCCGCGGTTCAAGCTTCAGTCCGTTGTCAGCCTCGAAGAGGGCAAGGAATTCGCCGAGCTGTCCAACGACAGCTTTCCGAATCACTGGCTGGTCGTCTTCTTCTGGCCCATGGATTTCACCTTTGTCTGCCCGACGGAGATCGCCGAGTTCGGCAAGAAGAACCAGGAGTTCGTCGACCGCAACGCGCAGGTGCTGGGCGGGTCGACCGATACCCACTTCGTCCACCTCGCCTGGCGGCGCAGCCATCCGCAGCTGCGCAACCTCCCGTTCCCGATGCTGGCCGACACCAAGCGCGAGCTGACGACGGCGTGCGGCATCCTGCACCCCGCCGAAGGCGTGGCGATGCGTGCGACGTACATCGTCGACCCCGAAGGCACGATCCGCTGGGCGAGCATCAACGACCTGAAGGTCGGGCGGAACGTGGATGAGGTGCTGCGCGTGCTCGACGCGCTGCAGACGGACGAGCTGTGCCCCTGCAACTGGGAGCCGGGCGATCCGACGCTGAAGGTCGCGTAGCGACGAGCGAGACCGACGACGAGACGAAGAATCCCCGCTCCTCCGCTTGCGCTACGCCCCGG
>JBAUGM010000810.1:0-2318 GCA_049679725.1 Tepidisphaeraceae bacterium | reverse complement strand
CTCTTCCTTTACTTCGACGCAGTCGCTCCCTCTCGTCCACCCTGCAGGATTTCCTTCGCAGCATATCGGACGCGCGCCGACGGGTCGGACTCAGCCAGCGCCTTCATCTGCCCCTCCACCGCCTCCGATCCGAGCCTGCGCGCCCCCTGCATCGTGTTGATCAAATAGCGCTCCTGCTCCTGCTCGCTGAGCTTGCGAAACACCGGATTCTGCGGGTCGGTTTCTCGATCGTACACGTCCAGTTTCGACAGTTCCTCGCGATTCAACAGTTTCAGGATCGTCTCCTCGACGTCGCGCTGACCGAGTTGCGCCAGCGACAGCGCCGACGCCCAGACGAGCTCGGCGTTGCGCGGCTCCGAATCGCGCATCGACGACTGAAGGGCGGCGATGACGTCGGCGTCCTGCGCCGTCGCGACGGGCCCGAGCACCGTCGCCGCGGCGAGGCGCGCGTCGAGGTCTTCGCCCTGATCCGTCACCTTCTTGATCAGCACCGGCAGCGCGTGTCGCACCTCCTCCTGCCCCGCGAGATACGCCAGCGCGAGGATGGCGGCCTTGCGATCCGCGATGTTCGGTGAGTCGGCGTAACGCAGCAGCGTCGCGACGGCGTCGTTCCGCGCCGCCGGCGTGCCCGGCGCGGCCGCGCCGGTTGCGCTCGGATCCTTCTGCCATACGCGCCCCAGCGCCAGCAGCAGGAAATGGCGGACGTCGCCCTCGTCGCTGGTCGTGTGCTTGTCGATGATGTCGATGAGGTCAGCCGAGAGCTGCGCGCGCTGCGGCGCGGTCATGCCCGCCTTCATCGTGTCGGTCAGCGCCTTGGCGTCGAGGAATCGCTGCTTCGAGCCCGGCCCGACGAGCAGGTTCGCCGTGCGCCCGCCGCCGGGGTTGCGCAGGCGCGCGATGAGCTCGTCCGTCGTCGGCGTCCCGCCGGCGAGGCGCCCGATCAGAAACATCACCCCCACGGCAGCGGCGACGATGAACAGCGGGATGAGGAACAGCCGGACGATCAGCTTGACGGAGGGCGGCTCGACCGTGGGCGCCGACGCGACGACGGGATCCACCCCACCCGGTGAACCGGGCGGCGCCGGCGTACCTTTCACGTCGGACGGCATCAGGAGCTGGTCCATAGAAGTGGTACGCGTCGCGCGAGTTGGAGGCACTGAAATTCGGAGGATTCCGCCGCGATCGTGATCTTATTCACGGGCGGACAGGGTCGCAAATGTAGAACGCCTGACAAGATTCACCACGGAGTACACGGAGCACGCGGAGAAACAGCGATTATCAGTGAAACTCCTCGGTGTTCTCCGTGTGCTCCGTGGTGAACAGACCGTTTTGTCAGATGGTTCTGCCGCTTGCGGCGTCGCGGATCGACACGTGCTGGTCCGCGAAGCCGCAAGCGGCGCTGCGCCGAAGCTGTTTCAGACGACTCGCACTTCCGTAGAATCCCGCACCATGCCCCGTCGCCCTCATGATCCCTCCCGCCGCTACCACGACCGCGTCGCGCGACAGTACGACGCGATCTACGACGACCCGTACTGGGCGTTCCACGACGAGCTCACCTGGCGGTCGATCAAACCACACTTGCCGCGCGACACCTCCGCCGAGTGCGCGGACCTGGGTTGCGGCACGGGCAAGTGGGGGCTGAAGCTGCTCAAGAGCGGCTTCGCGACGACGTTCGTCGACCACGCGGCCAAGATGATCGAGCAGGTGCGCGAGAAGCTGGAGAACAACCCGCGCGCGAAGAAGGCGAAGCTCGTCGTCGCCGACATCGTCGACATGCCGGACGTGCCGGGGGAGACCTTCGGCCTCGTCGTGGCGATGGGCGATCCGCTGTCGATCTGCTCCGATCCCGGCCGCGCGGCGCGGGAGATGTGCCGCATCACGAAAGGCGGCGGCGTCGTCATCGCGACGGCCGACAACAAGCTCGCGGCACTCGACCACTACGTCGAGCGCGGCAACCTGGACGCACTGGAAGAGTTCGTGAGGACCGGTCGAACGCAGTGGCTCACGGCCGATGAGCGCGAGCGGTTCGAGCTGACGATGTTCACGCCCGCCTCGCTGCGGAAGCTGTTCGAGCGGAGCGGGTTCGAGGTGCTCGCGGTGGAAGGGAAGACGCTCATCCCCGTGCGCGACAACAAGCGGTTGCTCGTACACGAGGGCGCGCTGGAACGACTGTTGAAGCTCGAGCAGGAGCTGTCGAAGGATCCCGCGTCTGCGGCGCGGGCGGGGCATTTGCAGATCGTGGCGCGACGGAGCGTGTCGTCGTGATCGCAGGGATCCCCGGGACTCCGCGCTGCGCGCTACGCCCCGGGGCGTAGCGC
>JBAUGM010000809.1:0-3499 GCA_049679725.1 Tepidisphaeraceae bacterium | reverse complement strand
GAGTGGCTCGGGTCGATCTTCGGCGTGGTTCGGCTCAGCGTGGCGATCTTGTCCGCTTACCAATCGGTGGTTCAGCGGAAGCCGGCGCTATCCGCCGCCTAACGAAATCGAGTTTCACCACGGGCTGTTAGTAGGTCTTCGGCTGTACTCCAGCCGTAAGGATGCGCGTGCTCGTCATGCGGCATCCAACCAAGCGCTGTGCAAGCTCAGGGTGTCCGAGATCTACAAGGCGCTGGAACAATTTGCAGTCACGCATGAGAATGGATTCCCTCGGCGCCTCGGCGATCTTTTCGAGGAGGGGCTTTTGATCGATCCCAATGTGGCTCTTTGCCCCAGTAGTTCCGATCACGCCCCCTCCGGAGATCGAAGCGAGATTGCTAAGCGTATCGAACTTCCAGGCCACAGCTCTTACGCCTATCTTGGTCACCAGCAAGCGCGGGGGACAAGAGTCCCCGTTCTCGTCGAGCACCCGGATCACCATGGTCGTGCTGGAGGTCATGTTGTGTACGCCGATGGCACGGTCGCGTTTGTTTCGGACGGCGAACTCACGCAGTTACTGCGTAGGGAAGGTCAAGGCAGGCCCGCTCCGTAGCGGCACAAGCAGCCTGGCCTACGCCGACTTCGGCCTCGGTGTCGGGATTGGTTGGCTGCGAACGGCGGGACGAACCGGTCGAACAATCTGTACACGGCGTGCATCTCGTGCAACCGAACCAAACGCCGCGGCACCACACGTGCGGCGCGCAAGTGTAACGGCGTCATCTTTGAGGATTTGCTGCTGGTTCGCTTCCAGCGGGATCGTGTCCGACACGACGCCGAGCAGCACGACCGCCTGCTGATAACCAGCGTCGGCAGTTTCACCCTTGGCGACCGCGACGATGGGGATGTCCGCGTCGAGGGCAACAGGATCGTCATCGGCCGTTCCCGCTACCGGGAGCAGGACACGATCATTCCGCTCGAGGGGAATGAGTAAACCCGGGGCCTGTGTCACGGCTCGCTCACATCGTTGCCGTTCAAGTTGGCGAGGAATCGCTTCGCCTTCTCCGCGATGATCGCAAGCTGATGGGACTCAGCCGGTCGTTGCAACTTGCCGGAGACACTGAAACCGGTCAGCAAGGCGGTGGTCAACATCGCCGCGATCACTCGAAGATCGACCAGCATGGTAAGCACATCGCGCAGCCGGTCGAGATCGTCCTGCCAGTCGCCCCCGTCCACGTGGTAGGTCTCGATCGCGTAGAAACCATTGTGGGTGACCTCGCTCTCGATCCAGTAGTCGATGACGGTCGTCAGGAAGGCGCCCGCGTCAGCGCCGACGTGGGTCTTCAGGAGTTCAGCGATCCGGGTGACGAGGGAGTTGAAGAGGTAGTCGTCGCGTGCCGCGCGGTCTTGCGCGGCAGCTTGCTCCTCTTGTTGCAGTTCGACCGATCCGAGCGTCGCGGCCTGAAACCGCGCCCGGGGTGCCGCGGGCAGCGCATCCCCCATCTTCTCCAGCAACGTGTTCGCGAGGCGATGGAGCCTGAGTCGAGCCGCGGCGGGCTTCTGCGCGGCGACGAACCGCGCGTACCGTTCCGCTTCCGAGGGTGGTGCGACGCCGAGATAAAGCACGGACACGACGTTCTCGCGGCACATTCGCATCAGCGCGTGCGGCGTGCCGGTGAAGCCCTGCCGTAGCAGGACGACGGCCCCGCCGATGTCTTCACACAGCTTCCTGGCGCTGCGCACGAGCAGTTGCTGCGCCCGGCCCTTGGCGGATGCCTCCCCCGGCGCCGTCGCGATGATGTGCGGCGGCACGGCCGTCCAAACGATTAGCGCGTCGGACAACTCATTGATCAGCATTAGTGCCTGGCGTGTACGGTCGTCGCGCGGAATTGACATGATGGCGTCGCCGGGTTCGAGAACGCAGGTGAATGTGGAAGATGACCGGGTGTTCGACCGATAGCGATTAGTGTGATCGGTCTGCCGTAGCGGCAGAGCAAAGCACACCCGCACGCGGAACCGTGAGGGCTCGCGGTTGCGGCCAAAAAACGGCCTAAACGCTGGAGTGGGGAACCATACATAATGGCTTGCCGTTGCCGGCCTCCTTCAGCTGCGCGGCATAGGTGCGCGGGCCGACGGACTTGAAGTAAGGACTGGAACAGGATCCTTGGCTCCGCCTTGGCGGCGGACGAAGCGCGAGGGGCGGTGGCGGGCATGAGCTGACTCCTTCCGTTCGAGAAATCAGACACGACTTGGACCAAACCCGAATGACGAAACCAGAATGACGAATCAATGACGAATGACCAAACCAGAATACGGTGTTTGCCCTTTCGTCATTCGAACTTCGTCATTGTTTCGTCATTCTGGTTTCGTGCTTCGGGCTTTACTCAGTTGTAGCTCCGCAGCACGCCGATCACGACGCCTTGCACCTTGCAACGGTTGGCATCGACGATGCGCGGCTCCATGGTCGAGTTGGCGGGCTGGAGGCGGATCTTGCTGGCGCCTTCCTTGAAGAAGCGCTTGAGCGTGGCCTCGCCGCTGTCGAGCAGGGCGACGACCTGTTCGCCGTTGCGGGCGTTCTCGCGGCGTTCGATCACCACGTAGTCGCCGTCGCAGAGGTGGTCGTCGATCATGCTGTCGCCGCGGACGCGCAGGACGTACACGCCGCTCTTGGAGTGGAACAGGGTTTCGAGGTCGAGCTCCTCGCGGTTTTCCACCGCTTCGATCGGGGAGCCGGCGGCGATGTTGCCGAGCAGGGGAAGCTTGGTTGCGCGGTCCTCGTCGGGGAGCTTCTCCTCACTGACGATTTCCAAAGAGCGAGCCTTGTGCTTGTCGCGGCGCAGGACGCGCTTTTTTTCCAGTGCGCCGACGTGCTCGAAGATGGTCACTTTGCTGGTGCCCAGTTGGTCGGCCAACTCCTGCATGGTGGGGGAATAGCCATGCAAGTGGCGATAGTTTCGGATCGCGACGATCACGTCGGTCTGCCGCGGGGTGAGGTTCATGGGGCCATCCTTCGGGAGCGCGTTTGCCTCGGTTTGGAGGCTGTTTTAAGGAACATTACCCTAACAATCTCCCGCGGTCAAGTAGGTTATCGCAAATTCGTGTGAGTCGGGCTGCGAACAGGTCAAAGCGGGCTTTGGAGAGCGGCTCAAAAGGTGGAGGCATCGGATGGCCGATAGGGAAATGTCTTCACTCGGAGAATCGCGTGGATCTGACCGCCGCCGTCGTCAACATGAAGCAGGCCCAGGTGATGGGTCAGGTGCAGATGCGCGTGGCGAAGAAGATGCTCGACATGCAGGAGATGCAGGGGGCGGCGGCGGTGCAACGGATCGAGGCGGCGGGGAGAATTGCGGCGTCGGCGGGGGATTCGCTGGTCGCGGCGGCGACGGGGTTGGGTGGGGCGATCGACACGTACGCGTAGGGCGTGCGGGTCGCGCTGATGAAAGGCCCAGCCGCTGAAGCGGCCTCGCCGAGAGCGCGTCTGTCGCAACAAGTAGACTTTGCGTCAAAACAGAACGGCGGGGGG